>JAESUE010000161.1 GCA_016763235.1 Pseudomonadales bacterium | reverse complement strand
TTCGAAATTTTCCGAGCTATCTGGACGTGGATCAGAAAAAAGGCTGCTATAGAGGCGAATCTCAGCAGGAATGTTGTCAGTGGCAGATACCCAATGGATAACGCCGCGTACTTTGCGCCCTTTCGGTTTTTGCCCAGCTCCAAAAAACATCGCTACGCCGACCTTGTTAAGTCAGATTGTGGTGCGGAAATATCAATACGTACTGTCGCTCTGACGCCAATAGGTGTTCTTAAGCAGTGTGTATTCATATTAAACTGAAACACTATGGCGAACCGGGTTATTGCTTGCTTCTCTTGCTGAGCTCAATCATTCGACAGTCGAAAAGCTGCTTACTTATTCGGGTAAGTGACCCCTTACAGCAATCCAACATGACAAACAAAGATGCTGCATGTGGTGTTATTGCAAGGGTAGGGATTTACTTGTTCGAGAGTTTATCAAGAGCCGCTCCAAAGCATCGTAGGCCATCAATAAGGTTGCACACTAATATAGGTGGCATACCGCTGAAATGATAGATAAGTGAAGTGGGTGCAAAGGGAGGGGTATTCTAATAAAGCGTATCCTGAACAGGATGTGCCTCTGGCTAACGCTGGTGGGTACAAGGCTTGATGGTAAAGCGATTTGGGGAATTAACAGCCACCCTTGAAAAAAAGAGTAACTGCTAGATCAATTCTGAATGAATACGCATGTGCTAGGCTGGTCTTACTTTAATTGATAATCCCTTGCGATGAGGCTAAAGAGATTTAATCAGGCTGATTCCTTTGAGGATATTCAAAGCTTCATTTAATTGATAATCCCTTGCTAATAATTCTTTAACATCTTTGGCACCATTTTTCTGTTTATACTCTGACTTTTTTCCGTTCTCATTCTCAAGATGACCCTCTAGGTCCGATTCTTTATACATATGAGGTTGTTCGACTGTGGTTAGTTTGGCCGGGTCGACGGTAATGTCAGGCATAATACCCTGTGCTTGAATAGTACGCCCATTTGGCGTGTAGTAGCGGGCTGTGGTGAGTTTAATGGCGCGGTCATTTGGGAGGGGAAGGATTGTTTGCACAGAGCCTTTGCCAAAGGTTTGTGTGCCAATGATTAGAGCTCGCTTGTGGTCTTGCAGCGCACCTGCAACGATTTCAGAAGCGGATGCCGAACCTCCGTTAACGAGTACGACTAGCGGGGTATCTTTCACTAACGTTTCTGGTGTGGCGGAATATTTAATTTCTGATCCCTCTAGGCGTCCTTGTGTATACACCACAAGCCCTTCATTCAAAAAGGTGTTTGATACATCCACTGCGGCTTGCAGTACGCCACCAGGGTTGTTTCTTAAATCGAGTACTAAACCTTTAAGCTTTCCATTTTCCTCTTTGAGCTTATTGACGGCTGATGCAAGGTCTTTTCCAGTATGGATTTGGAACTGGGATATGCGCAGGTAACCAAAACCCTCTTCTAGGGTTTTGTGTCTGACACTCTTAACTTTGATAATGGCCCGCGTGACTACAATTTCAAGAGGCTCCGGAGTGTTTTTTCGGATAATGGTGAGTACGATTTTAGTTCCGGGTTTGCCGCGCATTTTTTTAACGGCATCGGAAAGACTCAGACCTTTAACTGGGGTTTCGTCCAGTTTGATAATTAGATCACCGGCGTTGACTCCGGCTTTGTGGGCGGGTGTATCATCGATGGGCGAAATGATTTTAACCAATCCATTTTCCATTCCTACTTCAATTCCTAAGCCGCCAAACTCTCCCGTAGTGTTCATTTGCAAGCTTTTAAATGCTTGTGGTTTTAAGTAGGCAGAGTGAGGGTCGAGCTCGGATAGCATGCCAGTGATTGCGCTTTCGAGTAAGTCACTGTCGGAGACAGGTTCGACATAAGATTGTTTGATTCGGTCGAGCACCTCGGTGAATGCTCGCAGTTCTTCCAAGGGTAAAGAGGCTGGCTTTTTCGGTTCTGGTGTTTCAGCGAAGGCTAGAGGGCTGAGGAAGCAAAGTAAAAGAACGAGATGCTTGCCGAGTGGTTTGTAGCGGGTGTTGAATTGCTGCATGCATATTCTCCGTGCGATACCCATTGTAGGTATGCGTGGTTTTCTATAAGGACAAAGGAAAGACTAACACAATTAATTGTTTTCCAAGGCGTTTCACTAAATACATGGCCGTTAATCTTTAACGCCTGCACCACCGGGATGGATTTAAAGCCTTGTTTTTGTGCCGAATCTCAAAGTAAAGCGCATTCTCCAGCTCTCCTCCACTGTTACCTAATGTTGCTATTTGCTCGCCTTTTATGACGTGTTCCCCAGGATTTTTAAGTAGTGTTTGATTGTGACCATATAGGCTCAAATAGCCTCCTCCATGATCGATAATGAGCAAATTACCAAATCCGGTCATCCAGTCAGAAAAAACTACCTGACCGGAAAACACGGCGTTTACATTTTGCCCTTGTGCGCCTCGTATAACGACACCTTGCCAGCGAAGCTGACCATTTTCAGTGCGTTTTTGATTAAACCGGTGGACGAGCTTGCCGGTAGTAGGCCACGTTAACGTTCCTTTTCGCCCTAGGAAGTTTTTACCATCTTTATCAATAGCTTGGAGTTTTTGGGTGAGCTTGGCAATAAGGGCTTGAAGTTGAGCTACGTCTTTTCGTTTGCGAGCGAGTTGAGTGCGTTCATTTTTAAGCCCCTTTTTCAACTGAGATAGTGTGTGTCGTCGTTGTTTTTGGTTTTTGTCGAGAGATTTCCTTTCAAATGATAACGCCTCTTGGAGCGCTGCCAATTGCTGTTTCTCGGACGTAAGTTGTTCTTGCTGAGCTTTCAGGGCCTCCCGGATAAAAACGATTTCCTTCAGTTTTCTCTCTCGAGCATACTGGATGCGCTTTTGGTAATAAACTGATCGGGAAAGTGATGACGGGTCTTCCATGCTGAGAAAAAGTTTTGTGGGGCTATTTGAACCTTGTCGCTGAAGTATGCGCAGGTCGTTGGCCATACGCTGCTTACTGCTATCCAGCGTGTTCGTTTTTTCTGCGATTTGGATTTCGAGTTTGTTTATATTTTGCTCGCGATTAATGATTTTTTTATCATTCTGGATGACTCTTTTAGAGACGGAGGAAATCTCCTTTTCATTTTTCCGCAAAGTCTTCTGTAGCTCTATGTAACTGTTTTTGTCGGATTTTATTTTATTCAAAAGAGAAAATATTCCCTCTTTGATATTTTCCAGCTTGGTTTGTTTGGTGGATAACTCTCTCTCTGTTGATGCGTTACTTTGTACGTTTAAGGGCAGAAAGATGAGCGTCACCACAAGTATTAGTTGTGGTGTTATTTTGCGTGGATGAGGGAGTTCCATGGCGGCGAGGTGCATTAATTTAAGGTTGATATTGCACCAAGCTATGGCCGCTCATTTCTTCTGGAATTTCCATACCCATCAGATGTAAAAGTGTGGGGGCAATATCGGATAGCGCACCATTCTCTATGAGCGTTGCTGGTTTGCCGATATAAATGAGGGGGACGGGGCCGTTGGTGTGGGAGGTGAAGGGTTGCCCAGTTTGATCATCGACCATTTTCTCTGCGTTACCGTGATCGGCAGTGATTAGGCATTCGCCTTGGTTTTCGAGAATGGCTTGTTCGATGCGTTTTAGGCAAGTGTCTAGGGTTTCTATTGCTTTCACTGCTGCGGGATAATTTCCAGTGTGTCCAACCATGTCACCATTGGCATAGTTGCAGACAATGAAATCATGATGGCCATTATTTATTGCTTTAACTAGTTCGTCTGTTAGCTCTTTCGCACTCATTTCGGGCTGAAGGTCATAGGTCGCGACATTGGGTGAGTTGATCAAAATACGCTCCTCCCCTTCAAAAACAGCTTCTCTTCCCCCGCTAAAAAAGAAGGTTACATGTGCGTATTTTTCAGTTTCAGCCAAGCGAAGTTGGGTTTTTTGCGCTTTTGATAGATACTCACCCAGTACGTTGGTGAGGGTTGTTGGGGGGAATGCCACCTGTGATTCGATGTCTTGGGCATACTGGGTGAGGGTGGTAAAGGATGAAAGCGCTGGTATTTTCTCGCGTTTAAATTGAGCGCTCTTCTTGGTGAAAACCTGACTGAGCTCACGGCCACGGTCAGCACGAAAATTCATGAATATCAACGCATCTCCATCTTGCAGGGTGATGTCTTCGATGCTTTCACTGTCCGTTTTTATTAAGGTTGCCCTTACAAACTCATCATTTTCATCGCGTTGATACGCGGCTTTAAGGCCGCTAATTGCATCGGCTGCATGGAATTGCGCACGTCCTAAGGTGAGAAGGTTGTAGGCTTCTTCGATACGGTTCCAGCGATTGTCTCTATCCATGGCATAGTAACGACCAATCAATGAGGCTATATGGCCTATGCCAGCATCTTTCAATTGTTGGTCAATTTTAACCAGGCTGGCTTCGGCGCTACGTGGTGGCATATCGCGGCCATCCAGAAAGGCGTGAACCATTACTTTTTTAGCGCCGCGCTGCTGGGCAAGTTTAATCATGGCGGAGAAGTGCTCTTCGTGGCTGTGCACGCCCCCTGGAGATAGTAAGCCTATAATATGCAGTGTTTTGTTGTTTTTTATGGCTTGGTCAACGCTGTTGCATAAGGCTTGGTTTTCGAAGAAATCACCCTCTTCAATTGCCTTTGAAATCCGGGTGAAGTTTTGGTAGACCACTCTGCCTGCACCGAGGTTCATGTGGCCCACCTCGGAATTCCCCATTTGTCCGGCGGGCAGGCCTACATGTTTGCCGGAAGTATGAATTAATGTATGGGGATAGCTGTTTAAAAGGTGGTCGAATGTAGGTGTTTGAGCGTTTTTTATGGCATTTGCTTCTTTTTCTTTTCGATAACCGAAGCCGTCCAGTATGACGAGCACATGGGGTCTACGCTTATTCAAGTCTATTCCTCTATTGTCTTTCCGGAAAGTTTCCATTTTAACGTTAAATCAGTGAATCTGCTATTTTAGGTGTTTGGCTGGTGTATAATGCCTCGCTCGTGTGTGCAATATATAAGCACTTGCTAAAAATCCCAGAAAATTCAGGTTAGGTGTCAATCATGGAGCAGTTTTTTGAGTATATCGTTAATCATTGGATGCTGTGCTCTGCATTTTTAGTTCTACTTTCGGTTTTTATTCAGTACGAAATGTCGCGCGGTGGGAAAGGGGTGCATTGTCAGGAAGTGGTAAACCTGATTAATCATGATGATGCGATTGTGCTAGATGTTCGTCCTGCCAAAGAGTTTAGCAAAGGGCACATTACAAATTCTATTAATATCCCCCATAACCTTCTTGCTGATCGTTTCGTTGAGTTGGAAAAGCACAAGGAGCATCCCATTATTTTAGTTTGTGCGCACGGTCATACTACGGGGGCTTCAGGGCAACTCTTGCGTAAACACGGGTGGCAGAAGCTTTATCGACTAACGGGTGGTATCGGTGCATGGGAAGGCGAGCGTTTGCCACTCGCAAGCTAAAAAGAAGGTTTTTATTTTGTCTTTAGACGTAATAATGTATAGCAGTGATTATTGTGGGTTTTGCTCTCGTGCGCGATACTTGCTCGAAAGTAAGGGTGTAAATGTTACTGAGCTAAATGTTGATGGAGACCGCAGCCTTCGCAAGCAAATGATGCAGAAAAGCGGCCAACATACGGTGCCCCAGATCTGGATCGGCGAGCAACATATCGGTGGCTGTGATGATTTGTATCGACTAGAGCAAGAAGGAAAGCTTGAATCGTTATTGAATATTAACAATTAGCTCCTACAATGCATTCACTTTGACGGTTTTTTTATTAAAGGAATAAATATGTCTGAACAACAAAATCCTGCTCAAGGGCCCGGTGCAGGTAAATTTGCACTGCAGCGAATCTACGTGAAGGATCTTTCATTTGAATCCCCTAATGCGCCGCAGTGCTTTCGGGATGAGTGGAAGCCTGAAATTAAAATGGATCTGAATACTGAAAATAGTCAGACTGATGAAAAAACGGTAGAAGTGACACTTCATATCACTATAACAGTGAAAAATAAGGATAAAGTCGCGTTCCTTGTGGAAGTTCAGCAAGCCGGACTTTTTTTGGCGGAGGGTTTTCTTCCTCAGCAGTTGCAGTCACTGTTGGGAAGCTATTGCCCGAATATTTTATTTCCCTATGCCCGTGAAACGGTATCGGATGTGGTGAATCGTGGCAGTTATCCGCAGCTTCTGTTGGCACCGGTTAACTTTGATGCGCTTTTTGCTGAAGCGCTTAAGCGCCGTTCGGAAGAAGCGCAGACAGAATCTTCAGAGTCTACAACGCACTAGTTCGCTTCCCGTTATGGCGGCTTTAAAAAGTCGCCATTCTTTTTAGCCCCCCTTAAAACCCAGTTGACGCCATGCTTCAAAGGAAATGATGGCAGCAGCATTAGAGAGGTTAAGGCTTCGGCTTTCTGTGCGCATGGGGATTCTTATTTTGTTCTCCTCTGCAAACCCAGACAATACTTCTGCAGGAAGGCCGCGGCTTTCTGGGCCGAAGAGAAAGGTATCGCCAGCTTGGTAGGATGGTTGGGTGTAATTGGTTATGCCTTTAGTCGTGCAAGCAAATACCCTGTCTGGTTTTTCTAAATGACGAATAAAGTCTTCGAAGTGAAGGTGATGCTTTACCTCTGCCCATTCGTGGTAATCGAGACCTGCACGGCGTAGTCGCTTATCATCCAAAACAAACCCCAGTTGTCCGATAAGATGGAGCTGGAAGCCCGAGTTGGCACATAAGCGAATTAAGTTGCCCGTATTGGGCGGAATTTCCGGTTCATATAGCGCAATATTTAACATGGCGTTGGGTATAAAGGAAATCCGCCTGCCTGGCAAGGCTAAGTGTGTTTATTCAGCGAATCTCGGTGAAACACTTTAATGGGTTATTTTTTAGGCGGCAGTGCTGAAAATGTCGTAAACACCCATGTTTCACCTCAATAATCGTATTGCTGCGTAATCGACGCGCACGGGT
>JAESUE010000160.1 GCA_016763235.1 Pseudomonadales bacterium | reverse complement strand
TGATAACAAATCTGGGTTAAAAGTATAAGATAAAGATACTTCACGTAAAGGGTCAGCCTTAAGCCCCTCGATGGCAGCCCGAAAGACATCGTTGACCTTGAGTTCAGTACAATAAATTTAATGGACTACACGGGCGGTAACAGTGAGTTGTTTATTGATACCGGTGATGATTCAACTACACCTTCCTTGCCAGCCGGAGAATATGAGTGGATGCGTCTTCATATAACCGAAGCAAGCATCATTATTGATGGCCAAGAGTATGATTTAGAGGTTCCAAGTGGGGATACTTCCGGTCTTAAAGTTAATACAGCCTTTTCAATACCAGCGAACGGTACCGGGTTCTATACCATCGATTTTGATCTGAGGCATTCGGTCATTGGGCCATTTAAGGTGAGCGGGGGAAATGCGCAGGGTGGAGACCAGTATTATAAGCTGAAACCTGTTTTAAGGCTGGTTGAAAATAACGATGTCGGCAAGGTGACGGGGACGGTGGCTAATGGATTACTAGAAGGTTGTACGGGAACCCCGCTATCAACAGCCGTCTACCTGTATGAAGGTGAGCTGGAACAAGAAAGCCTGGACGATATTGATAGTGAAGTCGCAGACGATGATCGTCAGCTTAGTGATCTCGTTGAACCATTTATGTCAGTGTCGCTGACTAACAACGGTACAGATGCACCGTTTAGCTTTGGATTTGTACCTGCTGGAACGTACAGCATCGTTTTTGTTTGTGGGGAAGATAACGCAGACACGGATGACGACGAGCTGGAATATGAAGGTTTGCAGGAGATATCTGTTGAAGCAGGCGGGATAACTGAGGTGATTCTTAGCGAAGATGTGTAAGGTAGGGTGAATCGCTAAGCGGTCTTTGGAGAGTTTCAGAGACCGCTTTTGTTATATTCAGAATTGGTATCTGGCACCGAGGCTGTAGTAGGAAAGACGGAATTCATCATCATAAGGACGCCCATATTCTGCAAAGAAAATAACCTTTTTCAGAACTTTAAAGTGCTCCTCTAAGCCAATCCCCCAGGCAACGGAGTCATAGTCTTCTTCTACTGACTCTCCAGTTAAAGAGGTTTGAGATATTGTCAGCGTATTATAGCCGCCGAACAGATACACTCGAATCCCCTGTTGAATGGGTGATTGAAAGCGCATAAATAACCCCATTTTAGAATCTAAATCAATTTCAGCGCCATCGCTCATGGTGTCGGATTCGATGCCGCTGCTAAAGGTCGCCTCTAAAGAAACATTGGTAAGAAAGCACATGCCTACTCGTAATTTAGCACTTAGTGGGTTGTATTCAAGCCCCCCGCTTTTAATGGTGTTGTAGGTAGCATCTACCCCAATGTATGCCGTTTTTGGGTGGGCAAATGACAGTTCACTGGCCAATGAGTACGAAGATAAGCCAAGTAGTGAAGCTGTGAAAAACAGGGTAGATAAAGGCGCTGTAAGATGTTTTTTCAAAGAGTTGTCCATCTAAATTTCAGTTGACAGGAATATGTGAGAGCAAGTTTACCACTAACATATCCCTAAATAGTACTTGGTTAAAAGTTGCACTGCTATTAGTGTACCGCCGATCGCCACTATTTCAACGGCAGCTTGTTTATATTTTGTCGTTTTTTGACCAACTTCATGTTTAGAGTGTTATAGAGGTTTTTGTTTTTGGTGTGTTGTAACTATTCAGCTCACGCTTAAACTCGCGCATAACTGGGTTGAAAAATGATTATTTATACCTATAAACGCACATTTTTCGCCTTGTTCTGCTCAAATTTGAACGCAATCTGAATAGTTACAGTATGTTTTGAGAGCAGAGCTTCAAAAACAACATGACCTGATGTCGAGTTAATGAAGTCTTTTGAAAAAAATGGGGGCCACAAAAGCCAGGGCCCAATATGAGGAAATAGCGAATAGATCAGCCGCTAAATCTGCAATTGAGAAAGATCGGTAGGGAAGTTGCCATTGGACTATTTCAATTAATAAACCGTAAAGAATAAGGGTAATAGTTATTTTTTTGATCCGTTTAGTGACCTCCCGTCCAGTGGACATATCGGCGAAAAAGGTAAGTGTCAAAAAGGCCATGATATGGTTAATTTTATCATTCGAATGACTGACAACAGGGATGCTTGTCGAAGTGGTCGCTAAAAAGAAAATGATAACAACGCAAATAAACAACAATAAACGAAACGCATTTTTTAAATTCAAAATAGCTTCTTAGTACGGTAGCTGGTGATTGCTGGAGGCACTTTAAATGGTGCCAAGAAAGTGAGCCATCACGTAATGGGTGCAACAACTCTATGTGTATGATCATTCTACCTTATAAACTTGATATGTAACTACTCAGCTCACGCTCAAATTCGTGCATAACAGCGTTAAAAAATGATCATTTGTAGGTATAAACGCACATTTTTCGCCTTATTCCGCACAAATTTGAACCCAGTCTGAACAGGTGCAGAGTTCACTGAGGTGTTACCTCGACGCAACGAATGATCAACTTATCTTGCGATCTCGATTATTGTAAATAGTACAATTAACGCTTACTTTGCAGCTATTTAAGCTCATGGATAGTCACTTCCCTTTACGGTAAGCATAGCCTTTAAACCATTATATTTTATTCTCATGCAGCACGGTGTAGCTTTCATTAAGTAGAGGGCTAGGTCGCTAAGCACTCTAATCTGGCTACGTTGAGTTTCTATGGCGGTTACAGGGGGTGTGATACAGTAAGTTGCTAAAGTGCGTGGCAGGCATTATTCAGTTTACGCACAAATTAAACGATTACAGCGATCGTAGAATAGTTACTACGAGCAACCCCATCAATCAATAATAATTACTTGGTCAAAATGGAAACTAATTACCAATGCGATTTACTGGATATGTCAGAACCCTGGGCATACTCTGTTCATGATCAACTCGTACTTCGAGGTGGCCACTTTAATCAAGGCCGCAAAACTCTCATTCACTTCATGCCTGGTACTGCTTTTGGCAGCAAGATATATTGGCCATTTTTATCTAAGCTGGCGGAACATTTCGATATTTTCTGGCATGACTACCAAGGTCATGGCGATTCAGACTGTGGAAACGACGAATTTCACGGTTGGCGTGCTGTGGTTGATAGGGCGAAAGACGTTATTCAGCAACATGAGCTGAAAAGCCGTTATGACAATATTATTGGCATGGGGCACAGTTATGGCGGCTGCATGACAATCATTCTCGCGGGAGAAAACCCAGGTCTATTCGACCAGCTTTTGCTTACTGATCCGTTTATGGTGACAGAGCAGCAGGAATCCAGTTATCGAACGATGATTCCAATGTTAGTAGAAAAAACCCGTAAGAAAGTCCCAACCTGGGAAAGCGAATCATCTTTTCGTGACTACCTGCTAGCCCGCTTTATGTTTAAAAATTGGGAAGAGTCAGCAATACAGGCAACTGTTGCGTACAATATGCAGCGTGATGAGACAGGGGAATTAGAGCTTCGCTGTAAGCCAGTTATAGAAGCGGGCGTTTACGCGGATGTCGTACCAGCCTTGTGGCCAAACGTTTCGAAGCTAGAGATGCCAGTGAAAATCATATCCGGAAATCAAACAGTGCCTTTTTTTGCTGAGGCCCATCGTTATGCCGCTGAAATGAACGAAAATATTTCGTTGAGCAAAGTGGAAGGCGGGCATAATTTTATGCAGGAATATATAAGCGATAGTTACCAAGCTGCTAAAGAGGCAATGGAAGAGTTTGGTTATTGATTACCATTTTAAATGGATGTAGACCGAATGGCTGTTTCATTTTCTGAAACGAAGGTGTTGGGTTGGTCAAATAGGGTGGACCACAGCAATAAGTCATAATAATGACGAATATTTTCTACATAGGTAAGTGCTTGATTGGCGCTAAGCGAATACCCAAAGCGCGTATCCTTGTACCAGCGAGGTTGCTGGAGTAAAGGGATAAAGCGTTTTACACTGCGCCAATTATAAGGGTTTACACCTTGTGATTTTGCTATTTTACGGGCATCGGATATATGCCCATATCCGGCATTGTAAGCAGCCAAACCAAACCATATTTTGTCTTCGATCTTCATTTCCTTTGGCTGCCGGTTGATGAGCTTTCGAAGATAAGCTGCACCGCCTTCTATGCTTTGTTCGGGGTTGCTGCGATTATTAACACCCATTTCCTTCGCGGTTGTTTGAGTTAGCATCATTAAGCCCCGTACTCCTGTCGGCGAAACGGCCTTTGCATTCCATGCTGACTCCTGGTAACTCACTGCGGCAAGTAGTCGCCAATCAAAATCATATTGACTTGCTACAGTTTGAAACGTGCCTTGGTGGCGCGGTAAGCGCATTTTAATGTGCCGTTGAAAAATACGGGCACTACTGTAGTTGATCGAATCAATATGTTCATAGAGCTGTTGGTTGATCTTTTGAATGCCGTTATCTTTTTTGATGCTCTCAAGGTAATAGTGGGCTGCGATATAAAGGCTGTTATCCCCACTTTTCGAAAATACCCAGCGTACGGCTTGTGGCTGGGTGAGGCTAAAGGCAGATTTTAATTGCGGAAATATGGGGCGATAACGATCGTAATCGTTCGTGTTGATGATGGCGTAGTCTACTTCTTTG
>JAESUE010000159.1 GCA_016763235.1 Pseudomonadales bacterium | reverse complement strand
CTGTCCAGTCTGTGCGGTCGTAGTCGCCGACATGCTCAACCATGTGCCAACCGTATTCATTCACCGACAATTGGCTGCGCGCCTCTGCGGTGGAAAAAAACACACCCAGTCCTTCGGGGCCGAGTAACCACTTATGGCCATCTGCTACGACGAAATCTGCTTTAATCGCTTCAATGTCCATGCTTTGCGCACCGAGGCTTTGGATGGCATCTACGCAAAAAAGAATGCCTTGGTCTCTGCAGTGCTCGCCCAATGTCTCCAGCTTTAGGCGAAAACCACTGGCATACTGAACTGAGCTCACGGATATTAGCCGAGTGCGCTTATCGCAGGCAGAGATAATGGCAGCTTCAGGATCCTCGCCAGTGAGCGTTACTTCTTTGACCACTACCCCTTGGTTTCGTAATGATTCCCATACTATGCGGTTGGAGAGGAATTCTTCGTTGCTGATGATGACGGTATCGCCTGCTTTCCATTGCAGCCCGTAGGCGATCATGGATAGCCCTTCGGAGGTATTTTTAACCAAAGCAATGTCTTGCCAGCTTGGGGCGTTTAATAGAGTCTGAAGCTGCTTACGCAGGGTGTTTTCAACCTTGATCCATTCGGGGTAGTGGGTGGCTCCCCATTGTACGTTTTCACGGCTGAAGTTTTGAATGGCTTGTTCGCAGCGCTTGGGCCACGGAGAAACCGCTGCGTGGTTGAGGTAACACAGGTCTGGGTGAAGGGGGAATTCTTCTGCAAGATTCATAAGTACGCTTTTTAGTTGAGTAAGTAAGTAAGTGCTTGGTGTGGAATTAGTCAGAAAGTAATAAACTGAGAAAAAAGGCCATCACAAGCAATAAGTGGCAATAAAATTGTATGGTATATGAGGTGGTGTACTATTTTTACCTCTAACTGACGGAATCTCGCAAGGGTCTATGAAAAAAGTTCTCATTATTATTCTTAGTTTGCAGTTGGCTGGGTGTGCTGTATACCCGCAAACCAATAACGTCTTGGGTTTCCTTCGATTAGCTGATCACTACCAAATTGAACGCCAAAGAAACTTAACGATTCCTTTTGAATCAAGTATTTATGTTCCTATAGTGTGGTCTACAAACGCTGCGGAAAATGATGTTAATGCGGGCTATCTTCTTTTGCTTAATCAGACTGCGGCATCATTTAGGGCAACCTTTCGTCGCGTTGAAGTGGGCGCTGTGGAAGAAAATTCAAAGCAGCTGCTTAAATCAGCTAAGCAGTTAAATTGTAATTATGCGCTTATTATAAGCCCCAGCGATTGGCATGAAGGAAAAGGCCTGCCGTTTTTTGACGAGAGCAAAGGCAAGACAGGGGTGGATAAGATACGTTTGGCAATAAAGCTGGTCGAAGTTTCAAGTGGTGAGCAGTTGGATCAAATAGAAATACAGGGGAAAAGCGGTTATTTCACATTTTTTGGTGATACACCTGCAAAACTGGCCGAAGTGCCCCTAAATCAGTTAGCAAGAAACCTGGCTGCTGGTCGAAGGCCCTTTGTGGCTCGTTGAGCGTAGCCCTCTGTGTCAGTATAGTTGTACGCTTTGTTTGTTATGGAACTCCCCGTTGTATAGTGTTAGCTTTATAGTTCCGTAGGAAGCGGTTTTAAATGTTACCAAGGAAGGCCTGTACTTTGGCGCGGACATTTGTTCGGTTTATGTAGTCTTGCTTAATAACATGGTGAAAACGATGCCTGCAGGTTCTAATCTACCCTCTTCAAAATTTCTGGATTCAGCCAAGGGGGCTATTCAGCCTGGCAAAGGATTACCCCCCGTACATTTATGGAATCCACCGCTGTGCGGTGATTTGGATATGCGTATCGCCAAGGATGGAGTGTGGCTTTACCAAGGTTCAGCCATTAACCGTTCATCACTTGTGCGTTTGTTTTCCACAATACTCCGCCGTGATGAAGACGGCTGTTTTTATCTGGTTACGCCAGTAGAAAAATGGCGTATTGAGGTAGAAAGCGCACCTTTTGTTGCGATTGCAGTGGAAAAAAACGAGCAAGAAGGAGAGCCAACGCTTAACTTTGTTACCAATGTTGGTGATACCGTTACAGCGAGTAGTGAGCATCCTATTCGTGTGGAAATTAATCCAGATAGCGATGAACCGAGCCCTTTTATTCATATCAGAGATGGCCTAGAAGCTAAGATCAGCAGAAGTGTCTTTTATCAATTGGCTAATATGGCTCATGAGAAAGATCTGAATGGTCAATCAATATTTGGTGTGGAGAGTGCGGGGCAATTTTTCTCCTTGAGTTAAGGTAACTTCTCAGCTCGCGCATAACAGCGTTAAAAAATGATCATTTAACCATATGAATTCACATTTTTTGCCTTGTTCTACTTAAATTTGAACAGCTACAGGGTTCGTTGAATAGTGACGATTTAGAAGAGTGTTGGGCGGGAGTATATCAGCATAACAAGAGGGCGGGCCAAAACGGGATATAGATCCCGCCTTGTTTATCTTGTGAGGTAAGCGATGTTGTCTTTTTTGAGTGTATCGCTAGTATTATCAGCCACAAAATTTCCGGCACCTTCTATCCAGACCAAGTCGCTTATTTCTTTACTGCCCGTATAGCCCGTATTCGCGTCAAGTAGAATTTCTTGTATGGCGACGCAGTTTCCGTCATTCAGAGCGATATTTAATTCTTCCAGTATCTTGCGGGTTTGTGTGAGAGTGTGTGATTGTTCTTCGGCGCGCATTATCTGAGAGTGTTGCGTGCTGAGCGCATGACTGCCCACTAAAAGTTCTTCAAACAGTTTTTCCCCAGGTCGTAAGCCGGTATATTTTATTTCAATATCGCCGCTAGGGTATCGGTCGTTTTTAACGGTTAAACCTAATAAGCGGATCATCGTTTCTGCTAACTCGCTAATTTTTACTGGTTCTCCCATGTCCAAGAGGAAAACATCTCCGCCGCTTGCCATCGCCCCTGCTTGAATAACAAGTTGAGAGGCTTCTGGGATAGTCATAAAGTAACGAATGACGTCTTCATGCGTAACCGTAATAGGGCCGCCGCTGGCGATTTGTTTTCTGAATAGCGGCACAACAGAGCCGGAAGAACCAAGAACATTTCCAAATCGAACCATAGAAAAGCGTGTCTTGCTGCTTCCTTGCGCCAAGCTCTGCAATACCAGTTCAGCAAGCCGCTTGGATGCGCCCATGATGTTGGTGGGCCTAACGGCTTTGTCGGTAGAAATAAGGACGAAATTTGCAACCCCAGAATTTTGAGCTGCCAAAGCTGTTTCATAGGTGCCAAATACATTATTCCTAACGCCTTCAACCATATTGAACTCAACAAGCGGTACATGCTTGTAGGCGGCAGCGTGATAGACCGTATCAACGGCGAAAGTATTGAAAATAGTCTGCATTCTTTGAGAGTTTTGGGCGCAGGCAAGAAGTGGTACGACCTTGGTATCTATACCTTGGGTAGACGTTAAATGGCAAAGCTCTTGGTCTATTTGGTACAAGGCCATCTCGCAACGTTCTACAAGTATCAACTTTTCGGGCTTTTGCGTGAGAATCTGGCGGCATAGCTCCGAGCCAATCGACCCGCCCGCACCTGTCACCAACACGGTTTTTTCTACGATGCATTTTTGTAGCAATGCAGGAATGGGATTGACGGGTTCTCTTTTTAGAAGATCTTCAACACAGATATCCTGAATTTGTTCCAAACGAGCTTTGCCAGATACCAAGCTTTCCATAGATGGCACAGTTCGTATTCGGACTTTCATTGGTTCAAGTTTGATGATGATTTCTTTTTTTCTTGTGCTGGTTATAGATGGCATGGCGAGTAACACTTGCTCAATACCGTGTTTTTGAATGAGAGAAGGCAGTGATTCGGGAGAGCAAACCTTTAAGCCGTTGTAGCGCATATTACGGATTCGGGTTCGATCATCAATCAATGCGACAGGGTTATATTTGTTGCTATTTCTTAAGCTTACTAACAAGGCTAAGCCTGAGCTGCCGGCACCGTAAATGGCGACATTTATTTTACCTTTTGCAGTTTGTCTTGATATCAATTGCCTTGCTGATAGGCGAGTAAAACCAATTAAACCCAGTGCAATGCTGAAATAGATAAAGGGAGATGTCAGAGGGATATCAGAACCACTTGCACTGATTAATAGCGCGAAGATGAGCGATGAAAATGTAACGCCTTTAACCACAGCGATTAACGCTTCATTTCCCATAAAACGAACCACAGCGTGATACAGCCCCAGCTGTACAAATAACGCGACACTGCAAAAAGTCGTGATAGCGGTGATGGTATAGCTAGAGGTGGAAAAAATGTTTGCCGTGTAACCCGTGCTGAATAAAAAAGAAAGAAAAATAGCAATGGGTATCAGAATGAGGTCTGCCGCCACCATTAAGGCCTGTTTCATAGGTCTAGGGGCGGCAATCATCAAGTCAACGGGTTTCGAGTTCACGCAATATCCTTATAACGAAAAATTTAATACTCGCCGTTCATATGCTTAAGGCAACTTGGGAATATCGATAGTGCCGATAGAACTGTAGCCGAAAACGCCTAAAAAAAGCAAACCTGTCTAGTTCGCCCTTGATCTCTGGATACAGTTTAGCGGTAGATATGAAAATTTGTAGTCTTTATCGCAGGGTGTTATGCATTTATATAAGTGAGATCAAAGTTTCTGTTTTTTGAGCTTTAGTCAAATATGCGGTTGGCATTCTTTTGTACGTAAAGGGGGTTAAGTCTATCTTCATTAAACATCACGTGATCCAAGCTTAGAGGGTGCGGAGGCAGCAAGGCAGATTGAAAGCTCACATTGTTGCGGGAATTCCTGACGCGCGTTTGAAGGGCGTAATGCCAGTTATTTGGCCCTTTTATCTGCGCTAAACGGCTATTGAAGGTTCGTTTTGGTGTAAGTGGTAGGCTGACTCCGATACCGATGAATGCACTGTCAGTGTCTTTGTAAAATACATCAACTGCGGTATCTCCGAACCAGAATTTGAGGTCAATTCGTGCGCCTTGATCTTCTTCCCAAAATTGCCCCCAAGTAATAGTTGACGCCAAATTGTAACGAGGCAGGTAGTGCCTGTAACGGGCTAAATAGCTCGTTCTAGAAATATTGGTTTCATAAATGTTGTCGTAAAGCCCAGCAAGAATGCTGAATTTGTGTCGCCCGCTTTTTGTAAAGTAGATGCTCTCGTTGACGAGACTGCGATAATCATAGGCACTTAGTCCAAGGAAGAGAGAGCTGTAGAATTGATCTCCCGCCTTCACAATCTGTTGCAAGCCATAACTCTTCATGGCTGAAAGCTGTCGATTTTTGTAGAAAATACCATTGTCTTCGAAATCGTCACTTTGGCTGAGCGATTGCGTATAGCTGGCGCTGGCAATGGCACCTTTCCAAAGGGAAATAGTGGTACTTGCTTCCAGTGCAAGGGAGTAGTCCCACACGCCAAACTCAGTAGCAACGGCGCTTGATAGCGTGGGTGAAAGAGTAATCCGAGGTTTTAAATACCCTAAGCCGGTATCCCTATGCTTCCAATCGACCTCACCGATAGTGGAGGGGTACCCTGTTTCTATTTCTTGCCTGCCTGTGGTTTGGGAATTAAGTGCCGTTTTAATCCAAAAAGTACTGATGCCTTCTTTTTTTAATATGATCGTGATGAATTTATATTGTTCACTTGTGATTGTAGAAGCTATTATTAAGGCTTTGGCAATAGCATCCATATCATTGATGCTATAAATAGTATTTTCGAAGGCGATAGCTAACTCTTTTTCAGGATGGGGCGACGAAGACTGAGCCAAGCCAATTTGGCGAGAGCGTATTTCTCCAACGGAGCTGCGCTCAAACCCCTCTTGCTTAAGACGCGAAAAAAGTTGAGTTAATAATTCGTCGCTATTAGTTTCTTCTCTATCTTCCTGCTCTTTCAATGACGCAGAAATGTGTTTATCACTTGGGGAAGCGAGCAGTTGCGTAGATAAATCACCTTGGGGGCGTTCCTTACTGCCGCGTTCAAAATGAGCTTGGCTGGTTTTTATATTCCGTGGATAATGGTCGCTCTTGCCAGAAAGAGGAAGGCTCATCGAAATGCCGTAAAAACGTTTCTGAGGTAAAGAATCAGAGCTCTGATAAAACAGTAGGGTGGTACTGATGCTTGCTCCAAATGGAAGTGCATTTTCTGGGCTTTTAAGTCGGGTGCCGACGTTTATAGAGTCTCCATCGTGCTCTAATATGGCGCTTAACCATGGAAGCGGCTGATATTCAATGCCACCAAATACACCGTCCATGCGAGCAATAGATTGTTTTTTTATCTGTTGGCCCCAGCCGAGACTGACTCTTATTTTTTCGAAGTCTTTGCTGGCAACCAGAAAGCGCGTGTCGAAATGGTTTGCCTCACCACCAATGTCTTGCTGGCCGAGGGCGAGAGTGAGCAGTTCTTCGGGAATATAAGGAATAATCACTTTAACGTTGGCTGATAGGTCGCGTAGTCGGCAGCCATCTGTATAGCAATTATCTTGAGTGTTGAACCAAGCGATACGCCCACCAACCTCTATAAATGGAAGGATACCAATTGCAGTGGTGAGGTTGTTGTTATGGGTATACTCGTTGTTATGAAACACTAAATCAGAATATTGTGCGGAAATTGATCCGTGCGGCACTAACGCTGCGTTGGGTGTATTTAATAATCCCGTATAACCTTGGAAAGATAACCCTGAATTAAGCTCGTTGCTGCTTGCGTTATGGATGGAAAAAACAAACAAGAAGAGAGTCGAAAGCATCAGGTTTCTATTGGTATGCAGTTTGCTCATAAATACGTGTTCTTCATTAAAGTTTGAATGGAATTCGAAGCAATTTAGTTTAAGTGTGTAAATTATTCAAAGAATTATAATCTTTTTATGATCAATAAACTCCCTTCGAATAAAGCAGTGAAAAATTTCTTGGACGAATTTTGAAATATTCTGCTACACTATTTGTGAAAATATGTAATCCTTACTTACAAAGCGCAGCCAAGATTTCAAATAATCTCACAGGAACGTGGAAATATGAAAGCAGCCAAAAAAATATCCTCTTTACCCTTTGTACTCACAGCTTCTGCTGCGCTTCTGGTTGGCATAAGCGGGTGTAGTGATAGAAACCGTGATCTCGTCGAAGCCTCCGGTTTGGCTATTGATCATTATCTTCTACAAGCAACAGTGTGTGTTGATATAAACAGCGATAAACAGTGTTCAGATAATGAGCCAAGGGATATTACCGATGGGAGTGCTCGTTTTTCACTAGGCACTTTTACACCAGCTCCTCTGGTGGTTCTGGCAACCCCAGGTATCACGACACAAAGTAGAGAGCAAGGCGGTGTGGGCGACCCTATTGAACGCCGATTCTTTCTAACAGCGCCACTAAACTCCTCTACCGTTACGCCTTTGACGACATTAGTTCAAGTTGGGGTTGAGCAGGGAATCTACGCTGATTTTAATACTGGGGCCATTGCGGTTTCCCAAGCGTTAAATGTTCCATTTGATACTGATATTCAGAATTATGACTACTTGAGTGCCGGTGATGTAAAGGTTTCAGTGGCCAGCGAGATTATTGGTGGAGCCATTGCTGATGCGATTGCAAACATTGAGGCGAATGTAACAGGCCCAACAGCTACCACTGAGAATATACTTGAAACAGCCGTTAAGGTACTTATTGATCCATCTCTTGCTGGTAATAGCAGCACAGGTAGCTCTTTAATGGAAGAAATTGGCGATGCAGTTGATGCTGCCGTAGATGCTGGTTTGACTGATATATTTATTATTGAGAAAGCTATTGAAGACGATAGCTCAATCATATCCGCTAACGATGTTGACCAAGCAACCCTCGAAGCGGCTGTTGAAGAAACCAATACCGTTAACGTAACCGGGGAAGCAACAGGTGCCACTGGCGCATCTGCTTAGTTTGCCCAAAGTAATTAAGTAAGGTATGGCAGAAGGCGGGGTAAGCCCGCTTTCTGCCGTTTTAGCTTCCCCTCGGCATATCCCGTTTTTTTAAGCAAAACCCCTCCCGTCTACTTTTCTGTTTAAAACGCTATAAACAGCTCTTCGCTGTTAGTTTCCCCTCACTACGCATATAATTCGCTGCTAATTTTCCATTTCGACCTTATAGCGAGTTAATGTATGCATGGTTTAGATGCCGTTCGAGAACGACGTTCCGTTAAGTATTTTGATCCTGATTATGCGATTTCAGATAATGAAATCAAAGAGTTGCTTTCTCTTTCGCTGCTCTCTCCAACAGCCTTTAATATTCAGAATTGGCGTTTTTTGGTGGTTGACGAGCCAAAGCTCAGGCAGGAGCTGAGGGCCGCTTCTGGTGAACAAGTTCAGATAACAGACTGCTCTTTGTTAGTTGTGATCTGTGCTGACTTAATGGCGTGGCAGAAAAGCCCTCAGCGCTATTGGCGTAATGCGCCGGAGGATGTTCAGCAGATAATGGTGCCGATGATTAGTGAGTTTTTTGAGCATGATAAACAATTGCAACGCGATGAAGCGATGCGGTCTTGTGGTATTGCTGCGCAAACTCTTATGTTATCCGCAAAAACGATGGGCTATGACTCTTGCCCTATGGATGGATTTGACGGGGCTAGAGTGGCTGAGTTAATACAGTTGCCGAAAGACCACTGTATCTCCATGTTTGTGGCCATTGGTAAAGCCCTGAAACCGGCCCGAGAAAGAGCGGGTCAGCTGGCCTATGAAGAGGTTGTACTTAGAAACCGCTTCGCTTAATAATGCCCTCTTATTAATATTGTCTAATTAGCACCTGATTGAGAGAAACCATGGCCAATAGATTAATATCCCGTTGCCAGATTTTGTGTGCGACCTCGATATTATTGACAGGGTGTTTTGAAACCCTTCAAAAGGAAAAAAAGGCGGGTGGAGATACATCTTTTCAATCTGAGGCGGTGATAGAAAATCGGTTTAAGGAGGAAATTGAAACCCTTCGGTCTCTGTCTCTAAGTGGTAGCTCCCTCGAAGGGCTATGGATGGTGTTTTATTCAGAAAGCATCGCCGAGGAAGATGGCCAGTCTATCGGCATTGAAGCCTGGACACTTTTGGAAATCAGTCATGAGGCCGAAAGTGCCTCTCTGAAAGTGGTGAATCTCGTTAATTGCTCAACGGACTCACCCGCTAGTTATACATACACCATTTCTCAGGGGGTTATTGCCGGTAGCTCTTTCAATATTTCGAACGACAATTCATTTTTATACCCTCCCGCAAAAAATGAAGTGATTGTTACGCTTGATGAGTCTGGACGAAAGCTTGAATTTTCGGATTACACTAGATCTGGGGATGACTCCAGCACCTTAAAAATGACTGCTTACAAAGCTCAGGATAGTGTTTCTGACTCCTTTGGCGTTTTTACTTTAGCTTAAGCATCTTACTCGGTAAGCTGCTTAAGCTATTCAGATAGCTGGGTGCTTACAGAGTCTATTGGTGATGACATCCGTCAGTCAGAGCAGGTTGTTATTGGAAGTGGGGCGGACAACCTTCTCTTTTCAGTGCTAGAGCTAAAGGAAGAGTTTGAGTCGACTGATCAAAGCTCTAGCAGTGAGTCTAGTGGATTTATAACGGTTGAAATTAAAGCCACAAACGTTTCAGAAAAATTCACCACTGGTAGTGTTAGTGGCTTAGTGAGCACAATTATCTATGATGTCGGTACTGATTTAAGTATTAATGGGGAGTTTTCTCGTTCAGACGGGCTTAAAGGGTCGCTGGATGTGGATTTAGTCAATGCGGTTCAATAGGAAGGATTATTGAAAACTTGACCTTTTAGTAAAAAAAGGCAGTATATGCGCTTGGAAATATACTGATTTATTTGACGCCGTATAGAGACAGGGCTTAGCCGCATTAACCATCTAATTTCTAGCGTACTGAAGCGTGTGCTCCATGTTGCAGGGTTAAGGTTTCAGTAATGTAACAAGTTTTGTCACTATTCAGCTCACGCTCAAATTTAGGTAGAGCAAAGCGAAATTTTGAGTGTGAGCTAAAAAAGCAATAAGCCTCATTGAGAAAATGCCAGGTTTTATAATAATTATCATGGAGTTAACGTAGATATGCCAAGTAAAAGTGAAGTCTTTAAATTAAAGCAAACTAGGGGGGCCCTGTTAGGTTTAGCGAAGCAGGTCGGGCTTGTGAATGGGCTTAGAGCCGGGTTAAATACTGCTTACCGGTCAATTGTAAAGGGTCAGAATCCGGGCCAAGCTTTCTTCTCTTCTTACTGGGATGTTTTGGGCAGTCGCGAAGCAATTGTTTGTGACGGGAAGCGTATTTCATTTGCAGAATTTAAAGACCGCAGTTTTCGACTGGCAAATGCCTTTACTACCCTAGGAATACAGCAGAGTGATCGTGTTGCGGAACTGTTGCCGAATGGCCCTGAGTGGTTCGAGGTGATGTTTGCTACGGCTTTAACAGGCCGAAGCATGCCAATGCTTAACTGGCACCTAAAGCCTCATGAAATGGCAGCCTGCGTGAATAAATCCAATGCTATTGCTCTAGTTCTCGATTCGTCATACGTTGAGGCAGTTCAAAGCGTGAAAGACCAACTCACCAGCGTCCAATATTTTATTGTGGTGGGTGGGGATGTGCCGGAGGGAATGTTGTCTTACGAGCAGTTAATTGCTGATTCTGATGCATTTGACCCTGCGGGTAACTTCGGGATGTCAGCAACACCCTATAGTGGTGGTACGACTGGTACGCCGAAGCTGTTAAATATGGATGAGATGGCTGACATCCTTGGTGACTCTGACGAGAAGCGTCGAGGCGCTTCCAAAGATGAGGTTTCAGCCCTTGCATTAATGCAGCTAGGTGCCTTTCACTGGTACGAGTTAGGTGAATGTAAAGATCCAATTACTCATAACGTACGTACGATGATACCTGGCCCACTTTATCACGCGGGTG
>JAESUE010000158.1 GCA_016763235.1 Pseudomonadales bacterium | reverse complement strand
TTTCTATGGGGGTATCGCCCCGTGAGAAATTTCAGCCGGTGGGTTATCAACAACCGGTTAAGTGAAACTGTTTCAATTCATTGATGTTTTCAAGGCTAAAGATAAAATGAAGCTTCAGAAAAAAAGCGTTTTTTCCTCTTTTTTTATTCTTCTTGGTTTGTTTCTTCCTGCATTCGCTTACCCCTCGGTGAGTAGCGAGGAGTACATAGACTTAACCCACCATATGGTGGGTTATATGGCCTTGGCCATTTTTGTGTTTGCTTACGCACTGGTTATTATGGAAGAGCAGCTGCACCTGCGTAAATCCAAACCTGTACTGCTTGCAGCCGGCATTATCTGGGTAATGATTGCTTGGGTTTATCAAGAGAATGGCTTCACCCACGCGGCAGGGATAGCTATCAGGCACAACTTTCTTGAGTATGCCGAACTGTTTTTCTTCCTTTTGGTGGCGATGACCTATATTAACGCCATGATAGAGCGCGGTGTCTTTGATGCCCTGCGTAATTGGCTGGTACAAAAAGGTTTCAGTTACCGCCAGTTGTTTTGGCTAACGGGGATTTTGGCATTCTTTATCTCCCCCGTTGCGGATAACCTCACTACCGCACTGATTATGGGTACAGTCGTGCTTACGGTAGGCGGTGATAAGCCTAAGTTCGTAGGAATAGCGTGTATAAACATCGTTGTGGCAGCGAATGCGGGTGGTGCATTTAGCCCCTTTGGTGACATCACTACGCTGATGGTATGGCAAAAAGGTATTCTGCCGTTTTTTGATTTCTTTCACCTCTTTTTACCCGCTGCAGTGAACTTTCTTGTTCCTGCTGCATTTATGCATTTTGCTATTCCTAAAGGTAACCCAAGCCCTCCTAGTTCAGAGCAGACGGGTGCTTTGAAACGTGGTGGTTTGGTGATTGTTGGCTTATTTATTCTGACCATTATTACAGCGGTGAGCTTCCATAATTTTGTACATTTACCACCGGCTATCGGAATGTTGACTGGTTTATCCTACTTGAAATTTTTCGCTTACTACCTGAAGAAAACAGCCAATGGCGATGGACATCTTGTTGCAGAAACGTTTCAGGAAGCCGGAAAAGGTAATAATGCGGATGATGCAACGTATGACATCTTTGAAAAAGTAGCGGGCGCTGAGTGGGATACCTTGTTCTTTTCCTACGGGGTTATTCTTGCTGTGGGTGGTTTAGGGTTTATTGGTTACCTTTCTGTTGCGTCTGAATTCATCTATGGTGAGCTGGGTGCTACCACGGCGAATATCCTAGTGGGAGTAATGTCTGCTATCGTCGACAACATACCGGTGATGTTTGCAGTGTTGACCATGAACCCTGAGATGCCAGATGTGCAGTGGTTGTTGGTGACGCTGACTGCAGGAGTAGGGGGGAGTTTGCTCTCTATTGGTTCCGCTGCGGGTGTGGCCTTAATGGGGCAGGCGCGCGGGCACTATACGTTCTTTTCACACCTTAAGTGGACACCTGTCATAGCGCTGGGTTATGTCGCAAGTATTGGCGTGCACTTTTTAGTGAATGGCTAAACCCTTTTCGCTTGTTACCAAAGCCAAGGTTTAAATGCTTGGCTTTGGTTCTTCCTTCCCAATATTTTTAGACTCCCTTCTCTGTATTACTTTTCTAAACTGTCTCTAAGTCACTTTCTGGCTCAATTTATAGTCTATAGGTTAGAGTGTTTTTTATCGTATTCCGTTCGCCTAGCGAAACGTGCCGAAGTCTATAAGGGATGTTTTCCTATTCAGAAAAGGCGAGCTAATACGGTTTGTCAGGATAGAGAAAGCGGGCTTTGGGATGTCGGTTAAGGCAATGAAAGGGGATGGGACCCGATAGATAGTTGGGGTCTTGGTGATCCGCACGTGGGCCGCGAAGGGCTTTTAAGCACAAATATTTTCGGCTTATTGGAGTGCTTTCTGTACGGTTTCTACAATCTCTTGTAATTCACTATTACTAAGGTCTGGGTTGAGTAGTTTGTCTCGCTGGGCTTTTAAGATCCCTTCTATTTTTTGGCCCTGTTCATAGAGCTCACTATTCTGCAGTTCAACCAAGGTCCCTACATCTTCCATTTTCACTGGGGCTTTGAGCCATCTTTTTTCCAAAAAACGATATAAGCCAAAGCCGGAAATCCCCAAGGTGGCGATTGAAACTAAAATTCCCATAACCGAACCCACAGAGGCAACAGCAAAAAGAACAACCAAAAAGTAGGTGGTTTTCTCCCGTGTGTCGAGGTTTTTAAAATCGAATAGCTGGTGCGATATGTAGTGAATCTTCCAGTGTTTATTTTCGCGAATTTTTTTTATTTGCACGTTTTTCTATCTCTGTGGCGAGGTCAAAATCCCGTTCGGTAATACAGTTGGTTTCGTGGGTGCTTAAATTTATTTCAACCTTATTGAAGCTGTTAAACCACTCTGGGTGGTGGTTTACCTTTTCAGCGTAAAGCGCGACGGAGGTCATAAAGCTGAATGCGGCTGGAAAATCTTCAAAAATAAAGGTTTTGTGTAGTTTGTTGTTTTTGATGTTCCAGGGTTCGTGTGAGCGATTATTGAGTGATGTTAGCAAGGTCACTATAGCATTTTGGTTTAGTTTATCGGGCATGAAATTTATAAACTCCTAGTTCCAGCAGTCGCTAATAGATTGATCTTGTTTATTCGTTGCCCCTCTCTGCCCGCTGCTGTTGATCCACAAGTTGGGGCATTTGTCGCTCGCTTGGGGGCCTTGGGCTTGCGCCCAAATGATGAAAAATCGATTAGTGGTGTTCGTTCCATCAATACTGAGAGTGTAAAACTTATGCTGAGAATCCAGAGGGGATTCGGACGGAAAAATATCGCTGGTTCCTGAGCCGAGGGTGGCAACCGTATAATCCATTGTATTGGTGTAGGACTCTTCCATTGCTTGCGCTAATGCGGTGAGGCTTGCTTGGGCGTCTCCCCTGCGTGTTTTCATCACTTGCGTTTGATAGGCCGGGTAGGCGAAAGAGGCGAGAATGCCAACAATGGCGAGTACGATCATTAGCTCAATAAGCGTAAAGCCGATATTGCGACGGGCAAAATTTTGTTTTTTCATTAGTGTAAGCGTCTCCATGCGCGAACGCCCACTGCGTTATGGTTCCCCTGAAGCTTGATGACGGCTAGCTTTCCACTAGAGCCACTCACTGCAATGTGGTCGGTGTTGGTTTGTCGGTCATGCAGGATGGTGGGCTTGCTGGTGATGCCGAGAGAGGCGTCTTGATATCCTGAGGTGAATAAGCTTGCCCCGCCGTATGTGATGCTGTCTGCGTTGTTGATAATGCCATCGCCATTACTCTCAAATGCTTGGAAGTTTAGACGGCCTCCATTGTGGGCATCTAATGCCATAAGCCAGCTACTGCCACCTGATTCACATGCGTCGACAGAGGGCTTTGTGCTGGCGACTGCAATGATGCCGGCTCGCGATACTGGCTGGTAAATAACGCGCTCGCCCCTTGGTAAATTGAGCTTCCAGCCCAAATGTCCGTCTTGGCTGGGGTTTCCGGGTAAGCCAGCTCCTTGAAAGTAATGGATAGGGTTTTGGCTGATTAACCTTGTTTTTGTTCCTCGGCCGCTTGCTTGATCGCTCAACACGGTTTGTGCTGCCAAATGAGCCGGTGTTATTACTGAAGGCGTGGTTTCAAAACGTTCTATAAAACCGTATACCGATTGTATTGGGTCATTGTTACTAAGTTGGTCATCGCTGGCTTCCAGATATTTCCCCGTACCTATGAATACCATTACTTCACCATTTCTAGTGCTTTTGGCGACCACAGGCTGTGCGGTTATCGCTTGATCAGCGTTGGCGGTAAACATTAGCTCCGCTGACCAGTTTGCCGGATTAGCGTGTTGCAAATTAAAGCGCCAAAAATTCCCGTAAAGGTCTCCTGCATAGGCATAATCGACGATAAAGTCTCTATTGATATCGATGAGAAAAGGGGAGCCCAAGCCATTGTTTAAGTTGGCAATTCTATTGGCGTTGTTGGGAGCCGAACTGCTTTCGTTTAAGCCTATCCCGGTATCAATTGTCGCGATGGTTTCTCCGCTGCTGATATCCAACACGATTAATACCGCATTGCCATTGCTGCTGTTGTAACCGTTGCCGACGACAGCGCCCCAAACTTGGGGTTCACCGCTATGCGTCGCATGGCTTTTGACGATGCTGATGTCACTATAAATGTAACCCAGGTCATTATTGTTACCTGTTCGGGTGGAGTGCTCCCACAACACATCATTGCTGCCAAAGTTTTGGGGGGTGGTTACGTCGAGGGCGAATAAGCCTTTCGCACCTTGGCGAAAAGCACCAACGAGAACGGTATGCCAGGCATCGTTGTAGAAGGCGTCTGCGCTGGAGAGATCGCCATCGATCAATCCGCGATAGGTGTAAGCGGGGTTGCTGTAGTCATCGAGATGTGGGAATAGGGCATCAGGCAGGTAGGCGAATTTTTCAGTAAGACTTCCAAGGCCCGATTGGCCTGTTTGGTAAAGGTAAGCGTGCAGCATGCCATCATTCGCGCTGGCGTAGAGCATTTCATTTCGCCCGGAAATTGATGACAGGTAGCCGGCGTGGGATTGAGCGCTGGGTGAAACAGAGGGGGGGTAGAGTATTTGGTAGGCCCCGTCTGCTGTTTGGCCATTGCCCACGAACTGAGGCGGAGCGTGTACAATTGCGCCGAGCGTACGTTGTGATTGGCTTCGGCTTCTCAGCATACCGCCGTTACTGGTTTCGTTGCTGTCGTCCCCTAATGCGTAATCCAGTTGTTGTGCGAGAACATCGCTCTGTTGCACCGCAGTTAAATTGCCCCATTGAATGGTTGCACCGCCTTTGAGAGCAATGCCCTTGGTAACGAAGCCCGTTTTACTGGGGTCAATTGTGAATACATTTCTTTGGTTCCAGTTTGAGGTGCTGGACGCTTGTACTTCTGCGCTTGCATCACACAAGGTGCCTGTAGGCTGGCTGTGGCAGTTATCAGTAGTGCTGCCCAAGCCAGTGGATAACGGGTAGCGTCTGACAAAGCCGCTCCAGTCGCGTGTATTAAAGCCGACCTGGAAAAGCGCGCCGCCACTGCTCAGTGACCCACTGGTAGCACTTACGCTTGCAGCAGAGCTTTCTCGATATTCCAATACTGTGGGTAGAAATGACAGTGAGCTGGCGAGCGCTTCTGGAGATAATATTGAAAAGTAGCGCCCACGGCTGTTGATAGCTACGTGCCAAAGGTCATCCACCTTGGCGTTTGTCTTTTGTTCTGTATTACCGGTAAATGGTGATGCCCAGTTTAAATCTCCTGCCAGCAGGTTTTCGTAATCTGCACTGCTTAGCGGGTCAACGTTGCCAGGGCCGAAACCCACGATAAAGTTATTCATGTGCTGCCAAGTGGCTACGTTGTGGAGAGGGTTCCAGTAGTCCTCGGTGGAAATATTTGAAAGCGCCGATTCTGGAGAGTTGAGGAAGTAAGGCACGGAATCATCTAAGTCAGTGCGTAAATCGGTACGCCAATAGTGGAAGGCAATATCTGCGAGGGAGCCCGCTCCTTCACCAGGAAATATTTTCCTGAATTCAGCATTGACCTCATAACGCTCTCCATCGGGTAAGTCTCCAGAGATTTTGTCACTATCGGCTATGGCAACTACTCCACTTTCGTCATAATTGCCACTGGAGATGAGAAGGTGGTAGTTATTCCGACAGGCAAGCTCTTGGTCGTCGCCAACAGCATTGCTGCCGGGTTTGATTTCGTAGGCATTATTTGTTGCGCTATCGGAAAAAAACTGTCCGGCCCGAATCATGGATTCTCGAAGTGGGCTGCTATAGTTTTTGTGTGGAGAGATATTATTTAGCCAACTGTAAAGGGCCGTTTTTACGCCCGCTTCTCCCAATTCTCGTACATATTTGTTGTTATTGTTGCTTGTTATAAAGTTTGATCTGCTTGTTTGCCATGCCAGACGCATATCGCTTGGCAGTTTGTGCAGCGTTTGTGATAGCACGGTTTTGCCTTTCAAGTAACGTAAGGAATGGTACTGATACCAATTGGCAAAATTCTGTTCTTCGGCTGGAGTGACGGTTTTTTTCTCATAACAATCGTTATCCAGGAAATCATTTACATCGCAATTAACTCTGTTTATATCTCTTACGTAATAATAAGCAGCTTGTGCATGGCTGCTTGAATCGTCTCCCGCTTCGGCTGCAAACTCTCTGTCGCTTAGTCCAGCTATATTGGCTTTTAGTACATTCCAGGGAAAACGAAAGTGTGTGCTTAAGTTGATGGCAGCGGTATTTACATTGCTGTAAATGTCGGAAACATAGGCTGGTAAGAGCAGTGGATCCTTGATTTTCAGTTTAACGGCGTTGAAACTGGCGTTAGGCAGTGTGGCACCGGTGCTACTGTGGCCAGGATGGTAAGTGTTGTTTGGGTCGTAAGCCATTTTGTTGAAAACAAAGGATTTTGCAGCAGCGAGGTGACTATGCAGAGCAATGGAATCAGGGAAAAAACCCAGAGCCATACCGGCCCCGTTATCAAAGGTGATGACAAGGTTCGGCGCGACGGAGTTGCTTAAAAATAAGGGTTCATTTTCAAGTGCCAAATTTGCATTCGCACAGGCAGGGAAAAGCAATAAGGGAAGCAGTCGCCGATATTTGCGTAAGGATTTTTTGAATAAGGTGGCCATAGTTATTCTCATCGAAATCGGGTTGCAACACTTGCTTGCAGTGTGCTGTTAACGGTTGCAGTGCTGCCGCTTGAACGGGAAATGGCTGTGAATGCTTGGCGACCACGGTAGGCTGCCAAGGTGTTAGGGTTTAAATCATCGGGAATAAACTCGCCCTTCTCTATAACGTAGCGGGGGTTTGTGGCGAGAAAATAGTTGTTATTTGCTAGCTGAGCGTTGGTGCTTGTTAGGTCTTTAGATAGGGCGGAGGTATTGGCAGAACTCGCCCACCAGTTTGATTTACTGCTGCTGCCAAGGTAGGACGGGTTATTGGTGACGGCACCAGCCCCCCATAAAGGGATGCTGGTGGATTGTGTTCCATTGAGAGTAATCGTGGCGGTGCTCACCAAACTGTTGAGGTTTGAGCGGTCGATGATCATGTCATTGTTTTGCAGATCTTGTAGTCTAATTCCCGATCGTTTTTGTGTGCCTGATTGCCCTTGAATAATTTCTGTGGCTTCACTTAAAGCGGATTCTGCTCCGCTTAGTGCTAAGGTCTGATTGCGGGTGTTTGAAACAATCTTATGTTCCACAATGGTGGTATTCATGGATGAGATGCCGAGCAAGGTGACGGCGATCATCAGAATCAGGCATATCAGTAAAACCGAACCCTTCTGATGCTTGGGTTTTATCTGAGCAGTGCGTGACCGTTGCGTTCTCAAAGCATGTTCCTCAATGAAATGGTTTTCTCATAAAGTTTGGGGTTTAAGCCGGGTATGCTTGATGCTAGCGTTAGGCTGACTTTGATGGCGCGCACATGATCCCAATGATTCCCCGTGCCGACATCGGGCGCATTGATATAGCGATTCACTGCGCCATCATTCGTGCTGTCTATGCCATATAAAAGTTGGAAGTCTGACACATTACTAATGAGTGGCTGTGGGTCAACTTTGACGCCCGGTATTTCGCTTACACAGTTTAGGGAGCCAGAGGAGGCGTGGATATAAAAACCCATTTGAATGGCGGTGTTGGCAGGGATGACTGCGCCGTTACAGTCGTACCACTGCGCACCTATCCCTAATACTGCGGCATCACTGACGAAGCGGATAAATACTTGGTCGGTACCACTTGCGGAAGCGGGCTGGTTCGCAACAGGCGTTTCTGTTGCATCAAAACCCTGTATCGCATTGGACGATGTGAATACTGTATTTGCCCATTGATTCGCTTGGTTTCGGAAAAACTCTTGCCTGCTTTCTTTTAAATTAGAAAAGTATCCGGCCTGCTGCAGTGTTTTCTCCAGAACCTGCAAAGCAAAACGGGCATTTTCCTGGATTTCGGTGTTGCCCATAATGACTTTGTCTGACTTTAGCGTTGCCAGATAGATTTGTATGACAGCAAGGCTGATAAATAACCCCAGGCTAAGGGAGATCATTAATTCAACTAAAGAAAAACCCTGGGGTTTTTTATGTGGCTTCATAATTGAATCACCGTACCCCAGCACAAAACTTTGCCGCTTTCATTGCCGCATGTTTGTGTGTCCAATGTCTGGGAATTTCTATAATCATCCCAGCGCAGCGAAATGAGATAACTTTTAGTATCACCAGCATAAGTTTCTACCGTAGCACTGCCAGCAGGTAGTTCTTTTTCAATTTGTTCGTACCATTGGTATAAGTCCCATTGCACTAATTGCGCGGCGCTGCATTCAATGGTTTGGCAGTCTGGCGCATTGGCTGGTTTTGCGTTGGTGGCATAAGCCCCTTTTTGTGCTTCCGCTTTATTGGCCTGCATGCGGGCCATCATATCTTTGCTTAGCAAATCAGCCTGGGTACGAAAATGGGCGCGCTGGTTTGATTTGAGGCTTTGGGTTTGCATTTTGAGTACGCCCACAATTCCCATCGTCATAATTAACAGGGATACAAGGACTTCGATCAGCGTGAAACCCTGATGTTTTTTTGAAAAGTGTGGTGCGCGCATTTGAGCTTGCCTTCAATCAATGAAGAAGGTGGGTGTAAGTATGTTGACGGTCAAATAATAACCGAAATTACGCATTTAAAACAGGAAATAGTTCCTAGTTCCAGATGAGAGTTCTGCATATTAGGTGCGAGGGCTTACGAATATCGATGGGCTGCAATCAGGCGTAAGAGAGCCTTTAAATAAGGCTTGCGTGAGTGTTTTTTGTTCCTGCGTCGATTTGAGTGCCGATAGTGCTCACTGATTCGACAAAAGTGTCTGTTAGGTGTAATGATAACGAACTTGTGCAATCAAAAGTGTTTCATCTTGGTATTTGTAAACTAGTCGGTGTTCATCATTGATACGTCGAGACCAATAACCAGCCAAGCCATGCTTTAGTGGTTCGGGTTTGCCAATACCTTCGTAAGGGGTTTGCGCAACCTCTTTTATTAGAGTGTTGATTCGCTGCACTACTTTTTTGTCGGTAGTCTGCCAGTACAGGTATTGATCCCAAATCGTAGAAGAGAAAGTTAGCTTCATTCAAAAAGCTCTTTTTATTTACCTTTACCAGATTCAAGTTCAGCAATTGAATTTAATAAGGCGCGTGCATTTGCTGGAGAGCGCAGTAGGTAAGTTGTCTCTTCCATAGACTGGTAGTCTTCAAGAGACATCATCACTACAGGGTGCTTGCTCTTGCGCGTTATAATTACTGGGGCGTGGTCATTACAGACTCGTTCCATGGTACTAGCAAGGTTTGCTCGTGCTGATGTATAGCTGATGGCGTCCATAGTTACTCCAATGTGTTCATGCACGTTAATCTGTACGTTGTTATAGCAACAGCTAACGAGTGGGTCAAACTGACCCATAAAACGCCGCGACTTTCGTGCATTTCGCTTCGCTACA
>JAESUE010000157.1 GCA_016763235.1 Pseudomonadales bacterium | reverse complement strand
GATTTATTTGCCGGTAGCGGCGCACTGAGCTTCGAAGCCTTATCGCGGGGTGCAGCAGAAATCACCATGATAGAGGCTTCTACTATTGCGGCCAAACAACTACTCAGCGCCGCTGAAACGCTTCAAACGAAGCACTGCAGCATCATTAACAAAAAAGCTGAAGTATGGCTAAACCAAAACACTTGCCAAGGCAAATACAGCTTGGTTTTTCTCGACCCCCCCTTCGCTGCCAAGCTTCTCCCTGCTTTACTCGATCAACTTGAGAAAACCAAGTGCTTATCAGAAGGCGCGCTTATTTATATCGAATCAGATTGCGCGCTCCCAGACAACATTATTCCCATTGAATGGTCGCTTCACCGCCAAAAAAAGGCAGGAAAAGTTTTCTATTATCTTTTTAAACGAGCAATAAAGAATGGTCACGAACAAGCAGAGATCACTCGTTAGCGCCTGATGATTGAGTCAGACCCCATTTATCCGTTACTATCCCTGCGAAATGTAGCACCTCCCACTTCATCAGCTATCGGAAAACACTATGGCAAGCCGCATCCTTTACCCTGGCACCTTTGACCCTATGACCAATGGCCACCTTGATCTGGTAGAAAGAGCCTCAAAAGTTTTTGACGAGGTGATTGTTGCCATTGCAGCCAGTAGCCGCAAAAACCCCATTTTCACTCTCGATCAGCGGGTTGACCTTGCTAGCAAGGTACTTGGGCATCTGGACAATGTAGAGGTATGCGGCTTTGATAAACTTCTTGCCCACTTTGCGGAAGAAAAGAAGGCGAATGTAATTCTAAGGGGAATACGCGCCGTATCGGATTTTGAATATGAGTTCCAACTGGCCAATATGAACCGGCAGCTTGCGCCAGAAGTGGAGTCAGTATTCCTGACTCCAGCTGACCATTTGTCTTATATTTCTTCCAGTCTAGTGAAAGAAATAGCCTCTCTGGGTGGCGATGTTAGCAAGTTCGTGCCACCACTGGTTAACCAAGCGTTAGCGGAGTGCTTCGAGAGGAAATAGGCACTGTCATGCCAATAGTAAGTAGCTACCGACCCATATTACGTGTAGTACAGCCTAAGCAGCGTAAAAACGTCATTTTAAATGGCTCCACCACCAGTTTCTGGCCTGCTTCACCTGCATTTCCGCCCAGCAATGAAATCGGGAGTGTTCCCACGTAAAGAACCGCTCCTAATACTGTTCCAATCAAGAGAAAAGGCCGCGTAACAGCATCGCTCACCATGTTAACCGCTGTAGGCCTCTCTTCCACAGATTTAGCATAAGAAACGGAAGGGACAATAGAAAAAACCATCAAAGATAAGGACACAAGGTAAGCGGCGAGTTTCTTTTTAAAGCTGGGCATTTGAAGGCTCCTAGGCAGATGCTCAAGTAACAGATTCTTTAATATTAGACCCAAATATCAAACTTGGGAGCTTTACGAGGACTATGAGGGGAAAAACTTTTTCAAATACTATTATTAACGCTTATTTTTGACATTTTCCACAGAAAACTGTTGAACGCTGGGCCAAACGGATTTCCACCAAGGGATTAGCGCAGGCCAAACACGATTCACCTGCTCGACCGTAAACCTGTAAAGATTGTTTAAAGTAACCCGGCTTACCATCACTACCCAGAAAGTCTTTCAGAGTCGTGCCACCTTGTACGATTGCTTCCGCCAACACTTCTTTAACTACCTCTGCAAGCTTTTCGTAACGCGCTAAACTAACGCGCCCTGCTTGCCGAGTGGGTCTAATTCCTGCGCGAAAAAGTGCTTCGTTTGCATAAATATTACCCACTCCTACCACCACCTTACCATCCATAAGAAATGTTTTCGTCGCCATTTTTTTAGACCGGCTGCGCCGATACAAGTACTCCCCATTAAAGTCATCGGTAAGAGGTTCCGGGCCAAGGTGACTTAGCAAAGCATGCTGCAAAGGGTCCCCCTGCAGCCATAACACAGCACCAAAGCGCCGCGGGTCATTAAAACGAAGTTTCTTGCCATTGCTCAGCACTATATCCACATGATCATGCTTTGCTGCAGGGCAGTCTTTAGGCACCACTCTCAAGGTTCCCGACATACCCAAATGAATGAGCAGGGTACCTTCATCAAGCTCAAAAAGCAGGTATTTACCACGCCGAGTAATACGCCGAACTACACCACCTTGAAGATGATTCCCTAGTTCTGCAGGAATAGGCCATCGTAACCGCGACTCCCTCACCGTCACCGAAGAGATCACCTGCCCTGCGACATGAGGCTCTAGACCTCGCCGAGAGGTTTCTACTTCTGGCAGCTCAGGCATAACAAACGCCCCGCAAAGTAAACGCAGACACGTCCACCTTTGATCGACAAACTAGAATTTGATTCAATTAGAAAACCTCACCCTTGGCTATTATTCTTCCTACGAGCGTCACTATTTACCGGACTTATTCTTTTGTAACGACTCAGCGAACTCTACAACTGCTCAGATTACGTTCAAATCTTGGCAGAACAAGGCGAAAAATGTGCGTTTATATAATGGTTAAACGATCATTTTTTAACGCTGTTATGCGCGAATTTAAGCGTGAGCTGAGGTGTTACAACCAGGACAGATTGCCGACGTTGATATTTACGGGGGTTTATAACGACGTAAAGCTCACAGAAAGCCAAGAACTAAAACATCAGGACACTGAAAAGCGTATAACATCCTCACCGTTTTCATTAACAGGCAAACCTAGACTTAACCAGCCCGCGCCAGAAAAAACCCACTCTCGATGATGAATATGCAAGTTCTGACCGTCGTTTGCTCGACGACCCGTTGTCATTACAAAGGTGCCGTTACTGCTCTGGTCAAAATAAACAAAGTGCCCCTGCCTGCATTCTATTCGAGCATGGCTGCGGGAGGCCGCTCCAGAAGGCACCACTAAATCACAACTGCTTCCACGACCCATAGTAAAAAAAGTCTGGTGCTCGTCAAGTTGAATAGCGTTGTTCTTATATTCTAGGGTCAGTATATTTTTCTTAACGAGAGGCTTTGTTTCATCACCATGAAAAAAAAGCGAGGTGGAATCACTGTCATCCCACTCGATTTTCAAGGTATTGAAAGGGTGGGGTTTGCCTTTAATATTTGCTTTACCGAAAGGACGAGCGCGAGATTTTTCTTTTTGAGAGCACCGCTCAGCCGTAATAGCAGTGGTCACGACCTGCCTGCCACCTGCCAAACTCACCATTCTGGACGCAACGTTAATGGTGTCACCGAAAGGATGCTGGCTATCCCACAATACCGGCCCATAGTGAAAGCCAATACGAATTTGTATCCGCTGAGCAAGAACTTTATGGCTATCAAAGTGCCGTTGAATAACGCAAGCCGCCTGAACTGCTTGCTCGGCACTATTAAAATACGCCATAACTTGATCACCCACCACTTCAACGACAACACCATCGTGCTGGCGAACAAAGAGATTTAGGGATTCAATGGTGGAAACAATACAGCGATGAGCATCGCTATCACCAAGCCGATCATAAAGGCGGGTACTGCCAGCAATATCAGCAAAGAAGATGACTGTAGAAGAACTGGCTTCACTCATGGCAGTTGCGTATAAACCTGTTTATATCCGTATTAACAGCGTTAGCATACAACAAGCGAAATAAAAAAAACCCGCTTAAAGCGGGTTTTTTTTATTTGATTTTTGCTTCTTTATAAGAAACATGCTTACGAATAACTGGATCAAATTTCTTGATTTCCATTTTTTCCGGCATCGTACGCTTGTTTTTAGTCGTCGTATAGAAGTGTCCAGTTCCTGCGGAGGACACCAATCTGATTTTCTCTCTCATGATGGTTTCACCTTAATTCTTGATGCGTTTCAGGGTTTTATAACCGGCCAAACCGGTTGTTAATCCCACGCTTAAACTTTTTCACCCTTGGCGCGCATATCAGCAAGCACTTTATCAATGCCTAACTTATCAATAATTCGCATTGCTTTGGTGGATACTTTTAATCGTACAAAGCGATTTTCGCTTGCAACCCAAAAACGGTGGCGATGAAGATTTGGCTCAAAGCGACGACGAGTTCTGTTTTTCGCATGCGAAACATTATTTCCCGTCACTGGGCGCTTTCCCGTCACTTGACAAACTTTAGACATGTTGGTCTCCAAAAGACTGCCCTCTCCCAGTGATATAATAGGGATAGGTATGATAGTGATTTTAAAGGGGCAACTTTATACCAAAATCCTAGTCGATTCTCAAGGGTTTTCTTTAAAACTCACCAAATATAATCATAACGCAACACCTCAGCGAACGCTGTAAGAGTTCAGATTGCGTTCAAAATTGAGCAGAACAAGTGCAACAAACCCTGAGTCAACAGTCAAACCAGCAAGCCCCGCTCTGCAAAAGACACGGTCTCGCCATCCCCCACAACAACATGATCCAGCACCCGAATATCTACCAGCTCAAGAGACTGGCGTAACTGATGCGTAATCTGCTTATCAGACTGACTAGGCTCCGCCACCCCCGAGGGATGATTGTGAGCAAAAATAACAGCGGCGGCATTATGCTTCAAGCCCCGTTTCACGACCTCACGACAATACACCGATGCCCCATTGATGGTACCAAAAAACATTTCATCGAATGCGATGACGCGATTTTGGTTATCCAGAAACAAACAAGCGAAAACCTCATGGTGATAAGGCCGCATACGCACCATAAGGAAATTGCGTGTTTCAGTAGGGTTAGATAAAACATCACCCCGCTGCAACGTTTCTTTCATGCAGCGAGAACCCAGCTCTAAGGCCGCCTGAATCTGCACATACTTGGCAGGCCCTAAGCCTGGGATGGCGCAAAACGCCTCTTCCCCTGACTCCACCAGCCTCCTCAGCGAACCAAAATGCGTCAATGCCTCTCGCGCCATGTCCACTGCCGTTTTACCAACCATTCCTGTTCGAAAGAAAATGGCTAGTAGCTCAGCATCGGATAATATGGAGCTCCCTTTTTCTAATAGCTTCTCTCGCGGCCTTTCATTTTCTGGCCAGTGGTTTATTGCCAAAATTAATCTCCCGTTTTTTACGTCTGTCTTCAGCCCCTATCAACAGCTGAAAAAGATGCTACTATTCGACGGCCTCAAAATATGCGGCGAAATTACCTCTATATTGGTCAAAAAATACCATTTACATTTGCAACTACTCAGCTCACGCTCAAATTCGTGCATAACAGCGTTAAAAAATAATCATTTATACGCAACCTGAACTCTTACAGAGTTCGCTGGGTCGTTACTTACATTTAATCAAAAAACCACCATGCAATCTGCGGAGCCTAGACGTGGCAAATCTCTCCCATAAAAAAATCATTCTGGGTATCACTGGAGGAATTGCCGCTTATAAGAGCGCAGACCTCACCCGCAAGCTTAAGGAACAGGGAGCCGACGTTAGAGTAGTAATGACTGACGGGGCGAAAGAGTTCATTACACCACTGACCTTTCAAGCCTTATCCGGCAACCCCGTTTGCGACAATTTACTGAGTCGAGAAGCCGAAGCCGCTATGGGCCATATCGAACTAGCACGATGGGCTGATTTAATACTTATTGCCCCTGCTAGCGCAGACTTCCTTGCTCGGCTAGCGCACGGCTTTGCCAACGATCTGCTTTCCACATTATGCCTCGCCACCAGCGCGCCCATTGCGCTTGCTCCAGCCATGAACCACTTGATGTGGAAAAACCCAGCTACGCAGGAAAATAGCAACACCTTAAAACAACGTGGAATCCACCTCTTCGGCCCTAACTCTGGGGAACAGGCTTGTGGAGAAACAGGGCCAGGGCGCATGATGGAGCCAGCCCAGTTGGTTGATGCCGCTATTCAACTGTTTTCACCAGCAGCCCCGTCAAACAAGACCCTCAGCGGAAAAACAGTCGTTATCACCGCTGGCCCCACGCGAGAAGCCTTAGACCCCGTTCGATATATCAGCAATCACAGCTCAGGGAAAATGGGTTTCGCCCTTGCCAGAGCCGCCGTTTCAGCCGGTGCCAAAACAGTGTTAATCGCAGGCCCTGTCCATCTGAATACGCCAGAAGGAGTGAACAGAATTAATGTCCACACCGCTCAGGAGATGTACGTAGCCTCACTTGATCAGTCAATCAGTGCAAATATTTTTATCGCCACCGCAGCCGTTGCTGATTACCGACCCGAAAAAGTGGCTGATCAAAAGATTAAAAAATCAAGCGAAACCATGACCATCGAACTAACCCGCAATCCTGATATTGTTGCCGCAGTAGCTGCACAGCCAAACAAACCTTTTACAGTAGGGTTTGCAGCGGAAACTAACGACCTGATCAATTACGCCAAAGGTAAATTGAAGAACAAAAACCTTGATTTGATCATTGCTAACGATATCACTCGCAGCGACATCGGTTTCAACTCCGACCAAAATGCCGTAACGGTCATCTCTGCAAAACAACACCAGAATTTGGAGCAGGCCAGTAAAATCGAAATTGCAGAAAAAATTATAGCCATTATTTCTTCTGCTCTTGCCTAACTGCGTTCAAATTTGAGCGTGAGATGAATAGTGACCATACCGGAAGACAAACCATGAAAGCTCTACAAGTAAAAATCCTAGATGCCCGTCTCGGCAACAAATACCCCCTGCCCAGCTACGCCACCAAGGGATCTGCCGGCTTAGATTTACGAGCCATGCTGGAAAATAAAACAAACTTGGCGGCAGGCGAGACCTTGCTAATTCCCACGGGGCTTTCCATTTATATACAAGACCCAAGTTACGCCGCAATGATATTGCCCCGATCAGGCCTTGGCCACAAACATGGTATTGTTCTCGGTAACTTGGTCGGTTTGATCGACTCTGATTACCAAGGCCAGCTTTTTGTTTCCTGCTGGAATCGAAGCCAGAATAGCTTTGAGATAGAACCAGGAGAAAGGATTGCACAGCTCGTCATCGTCCCCGTTATTCAAGCCGAACTGGAGTTAGTCGCTGAATTTAAAGCGAGCGATCGCGGAGAAGGAGGGTTCGGCCATTCCGGCAGACATTAAGCTGAATACACAGCAAAAAGCATCGCCTTCACACCCTGCAAGCCAAGGCCTTTATATAGATTCGTAGCGATATAGGCACTCGAAACAGAGCGCCACGTTAGAAGCCTTACTCCTAACGCCACAATTCACCTATACTCTATTACTTGGCAAGTCCTTAGGGGCAAGCAAGCACCCTTTCTTATTATAAGCGCCGCAAGGATCAACGGCTCATGGCTAAAAAGAACACAAACGGTAAAAACAAAAGAATAGAAAAAAAACAGCCCTCAGCCAAAAATTTTCCGCACTTTATATTATTACCTTTGCTAATAATGTTTATTATTAGCTTAATTTCAGGCACCGGCTATAGCCTGCTTATTTCCGCCAATAAAACCCACGACAGCCAACTAAAAGAAGTCGAATTCCGCGCTCAAGTGCTCGCTCAACAAGTCAACAACACCATCAAGCTGCTTGAACAAACTGTATCCAGCGCGGCATCTTCCGAATCCTTTATTTCAACCCTCGCCGATGGTTCTCCAGATAAAATAGAACAACTGAGCGCACAGCTTAACGCCCTCACCCCGTACAGCTTAAAAACACGTATTATTGCAAGGGGTACGGTAAAAGCTGATAGTAAAAGCCATCCACCCATAACATTTTCCACCGTTGATATGGTACAAAAAACCGAAACGGGTGATGTGGTCTCGCCCGAAGCATTTAAGGCAGATGGAAGGCACATCCTTAACTGGGCCCGCCCGATTAAAAACGGCGAGCATATTTTAGGAACCCTTTTGGTTTCAGTCGACCTCAATGCGCTTATTGGCCAAACTGGAGCAAACATAGACAAAAACTCCTCCGTCCAACTGGTTCAACAATTTCAGAACGGAAGCCCCTTAGTGCTCTTTTCTCACGGCAATAAACAATTATCTGAATCCCCCTTACGCATTGAACAAGACACCAATAATCCACATTGGAAGATTATCTACAGCACAGCGCAAGCCAATACCGTAGACACCTTGTTAGCGCTTATGACGCCGATTATGGTGACATTTTTGCTGGGTGCAGCCGTTGCGTTTATCAGCTTTAGAATCGTTGAAAAACAGCTCCGTTTAGATAGCGCGCGCCTTATCGCTCACTTAGAAGAGCTCAAGTTCGGGCAGTATTCAAAGCCCCCGCGTTTTAACGTACTCTTTATGGAGACACTTGATCACACCTTGGAACGCTTATTTACCGACCATCAAGAAGAAATGACGGCCCCACTACAAAACTCCCAAGAAAGTGTAGAAACAAGCGTTCCAACAGCAGCCGCCAAAGATACGCCCAAACCGAACAATGAGCACCATGACGAACAAGATTCGCCCAGCGAATTAGACCTACCAGAAAGCCTCCAAACCTCCAATGCGATACCTGTAAAAGAATTCCCTGGGCATGGCCTACCCAGCGCTGAAGTCGACGACCAGCTCGAACTGCCAGACATACCCGCAGGAATTTTTCGTGCTTACGATATTCGCGGTATCGTCAACGAGGGAATAACCGAAGACACGATTCGCTTACTAGGGAAATCCATCGGTAGCGAAGCGTTAGAAAAAGGAGAACAAAGTATTTTCGTGGGTCAAGATGGACGTCTATCTAGCCCAACCCTCAGCACTGCCCTCGTTGAAGGGCTGCTAAGCACCGGCATTGATGTTATCAACATCGGCATCGTGCCCACGCCCGTTCTCTGGTTCGCGTGCCATACCGAAGAAAGTTCACGCTCTGGCGTCATGGTGACAGGCAGCCATAACCCAGCTAACTATAATGGCCTGAAGATAATGATCGCAGGGGATACGCTTTCAGGAGACAGCGTATCCGCCTTACGTGACCGCTTGATCCGCAACGCCATACAACAAGGCAAGGGGTCAGAGACCAACGCCAACTTCAAAGAAAAATACATTAATCATATCGCTGAAGATGTCATATTGGCCACCCCCATGACGGTCGTCTTAGATTGCGGCAACGGCTCAGCGGGAGAAATAGCCCCTGCTTTTTGATGAATTAGGCTG
>JAESUE010000156.1 GCA_016763235.1 Pseudomonadales bacterium | reverse complement strand
TCTTCTTCAAATTTTGGCAACTGACCGGTGCCACGCAAAGAATCAGCTGATACTAAATATGGCACGTATACTTCTTGATAGTCGTGTTCTGCAACGTGAGTATCCAGCATAAACTGGGTTAAAGCTCGGTGTAGACGCGCCATTGGGCCGTGCATCACCACGAAGCGTGAAGCGGCTATTTTTGCTGCGCTTTCGAAGTCCATCAGTGAGCCAGCTGCATCTACATGGTCTTTTACTTCAAAATCAAATTCTTTTGGCTGCCCCCACTTCCTCAGCTCTATATTATCTTCTTCACTTTTTCCTGCTGGAACCGATTCATGAGGGATATTGGGTACGCCCATAAGAAGGTGATCCAATTCTGTTTGCACAAGCTGTAATGCAGAAGATTGTTCTTCAAGACGTTGGCCGAATTGATCAACCTCCGCAAGTAAGGGTGCGATATCTTCTCCAGCTGCTTTTGCTTTTCCAATTGATTTTGAGCGTACATTACGTTCATTTTTTAGACTTTCTGTTTCAACCTGAAGTGCTTTTCGCTGGCCTTCCAGATTATTAAACGCCGATTCATCAAACTGAAAATTTTTGATCGTTAAACGCTGCACCACTTCGGCTAATTCGTTTCTCAATAACTTTGGATCTAGCATGCTCAAGCTCTCGATAAAATTAAAAATAACGGTAACTACTCAGCTCACGCCCAAATTCATGCATAACCGCGTTAAAAAATGATCATTTATACCTATAAACTCACATTTTTCGCCTTGTCCTGCTCAAATCTGAACAGTTACTGGGTTCGCTGAGTCGTTACAAATAACGTAACTATTTAGAAAATTCTGTCGCCGTCAAAATTTACACGTAATGGCGTTAAACAATAAATTCGCCAAGGCGCATACCGCCCCACGTTGCTAACAAACAGAACGCGACACTGGATAAAATATAGGTGAATGCGGTGATGAAATGTCCTGTACTTAATAAGCGCACCGTTTCAAATGAAAAAGAAGAAAAGGTCGTAAACGCACCAAGAAACCCAACTAAAAGGCCAAACCTTAAAGGGTCACTCATATCGAAGCGCTCACTAATAACAATGAATAATATGCCGAATAAAAAGGAACCCGAGATATTCGCTACCCAAGTGCCAAGAGGATATTGTCCGTCTGCTAGAACAGGTGTAATGGCTTTCACTAATAAATAGCGTGACATCGCACCCGTAGCCCCTCCTATTCCCACCATTATCAGGGGATAACTTAACAATGTTCAATCCTCTTCACTGGCATCATTTTGAATGTCCATTTTATGTTACCGCAGAATTTTCTTGCCCTTAACGGAGACGCTGATCACTCACCCTCGCTTTTTTTTGTGTCGTAGCGCTGCCAAGCACTCATTTTATCCAGTTGGCGTAAATAATTCAGTTTTTCTGCGATTTTTGACTCTAGTCCTCGGGGAACCGGTGCGTAATACACTTCATCCGCGAGCTGTTCGGGAAAGTAATTTTCTCCCGCCGCATAACCTTCTGCTTCATCATGGGCGTAACGATATTCTTCCCCATGCCCCAATTCCTTCATTAAGGTTGTAGGCGCATTACGCAAATGCAGGGGAACCTCATAACTGGTGCCATTTTTTACACTTTTTTTCGCACGTTTAAAGGCTGTATACACGGCATTACTTTTTGGCGCACAAGCCAAATAGACCACCGCTTGAGCAATAGCCAACTCCCCTTCTGGGCTACCCAGACGCTGCTGAACATCCCAGGCATTTAATGCAAGCTGCAAACTTCGCGGGTCGGCATTACCGATGTCTTCACTTGCCATTCTGACCACACGCCGAGCAATATAGAGGGGATCACAACCACCATCTATCATTCGCGTAAACCAATAAAGAGCGGCATCGGGAGAGCTGCCACGAACGGCTTTATGAAGCGCTGATATTTGGTCGTAGAAATAATCACCGCCTTTATCAAACCGCCGTGTTTCGCCCTGAAGGAGGTCTTCCAAGATGGAAACAGAAATCTCATCGCCCTGCCCCACAAAATCAGCCGCGATTTCAAGATAGTTAAGCAAGCGTCGTGCATCGCCATCAGCGTGCAGCGCCAATTTATCAAGAGCTTCCTCAGAAATTCTCAACCGCAACTCGCCCAAGCCTCTTTCGTTATCAAGCAACGCTGTTTGCGCCAGCTGCTTAAGATCATCGCGATCAATGTTTTTTAACACATACACCCGACACCGCGATAACAAGGCATTATTGAGTTCAAACGATGGGTTTTCAGTGGTGGCACCCACAAAAATTACGGTGCCATTTTCAATAAATGGCAGAAAGGCATCTTGTTGGGCCTTATTAAAGCGATGCACTTCATCGACAAAAAGTAGCGTTTTTTCGCCAAGTTCTCTATTTTTTTCTGCACGCTCACTGGCTGCCCGAATATCCTTCATGCCTGACATCACGGCTGAAAGGCTTTCAAAGCGCACATCCAAACGGCTCGCAATCACCTGTGCCAAGCTGGTTTTACCCACACCTGGCGGCCCCCATAGAATCATAGAGTGAGGTTTTTGATGAACAATAGCCTCTCGCAGCGGTTTTCCTTCTGCCAATAAGTGCGATTGACCACAGAATTGATCAATATCCTGTGGTCGCATACGTGCCGCAAGAGGTTCGTATAAATGCGTCATAAACCGAAGCCAAACGAGTCGTTAAAATGAGAGCCGAGAAGGTGCAATGAGAAGCATCACCAAACGTTAAGGCTGGCTCAGCGAGCTATCGATAATATCAACCCCTTCTGGGAATTGCAGCATAAAAGCTTGAGGTGAAAAATCAGGGTTCAGTTTCACATCGGCAAATTGCACAGTAGTCGTTTGACTAAGGCTGTCACTTAACTTCATATAAACAAGAGCTTTTCCGCTAAACTGTAATTCAACACTAGAAAACAAAGCATTTTCTTCTCTTGGTTTAAGCGTGTAGCGCCAAATCCCTCCGGCTTGCAGAGACCTTTCTACGTAAAATTTACGCACGACCTTATCTGGCTCACCGCTCAATAAAGCAGCGGGGGTCTGCCCAAGCCCCGGATCTACATCCTGAATAGACACCTGCTCAAGATCAACATCGTAAACCCATATACGTTTACCATCAGAGTTAATCTCCTGTTCAAAGGGTTCCAACGTATGCCAATAAAACTTACCGGGTCGCTGCAGTTTCATTGTGCCTTGTGTTTGCTGCAAGGCTTCGCCATTGGCACTCATTGACTCCTGATGAAATCTGGCAGACATACCTTTCGTGGCACTTAAGAGCTTAATCAATTCGGCAACAGTAGCTTGCTGCTTTAATAGCCCGCTACTTTCTTTTTCCTCAGCTATCACACTATTGCAGGTCAATAACAAAACAGCAGTGCTAAGCAACCGAACCATAAAGGAAGACATATGTTTAGTCATGTAATCAAAGCCACGTTGAAAGAATATTTAATAAGGAGCGAACTCAATGATCGCTAACCGGTGGTGGCGCAAGTACTTCCCGAACCCCGTTTGATTGGGGAGGAGACACCACTCCAGCCCCCTGAAGCGCTTCAACAATATTAGCGGAGCGATTGTAGCCGATTTTAAATCGTCGCTGCACGGAGGATATGGAAACTTTGCGGGTTTCTGTCACAAAAGCCACCACTTCGTCATAGAGTGCATCTTGCTCATAATCATCTAAACCCGCGCCGCCAGAGCTGCCTTCCATGCTGGAATGAGAACCATCAAGAATCTCTTCCAGATAATTAGGTTTCTGGCGCTTACGCCAATCATCACAAACGCGATGCACCTCCTCATCAGACACAAAGGCACCGTGCACGCGTTCTGGCATGCTCGTTCCTGGTGGAAGGTAAAGCATATCGCCGTGACCAAGCAACTGCTCTGCTCCTCCTTGGTCAAGTATGGTTCGGGAATCAATTTTCGAAGATACCTGGAAGGCTATACGACTGGGAATATTGGCTTTAATTAAACCGGTAATAACATCCACCGAAGGCCTTTGCGTAGCAAGAATAAGATGAATACCCGCCGCACGGGCCTTTTGGGCAATGCGCGCTATAAGCTCTTCAACTTTTTTACCCACCACCATCATCATATCGGCAAACTCATCAATCACCACGACGATGAAGGGCAGTGACTCCAAGGTAGGGATAATAATATCACCGCCCGCAACCTGAACATCTGAGGCCTTGAACAAAGGGTCCTTCAGAGGCTCTCCATCCTCAATGGCCTGCTCAACCTTACGGTTAAAACCTCCAATATTCCTCACGCCCATAGCAGCCATCAACTGATATCGACGCTCCATTTCGGCCACACACCAGCGCAAAGCGTTAGCCGCTTCCTTCATATCCGTCACCACAGGACAGAGCAAATGAGGAATATCATCGTAAACAGATAACTCCAGCATTTTTGGATCGATCATTATTAAGCGCACTTCATTCGGTGAAGCCTTAAGGAGGATGCTAATCAACATAGCGTTCAAGCCCACCGACTTACCAGAACCCGTGGTGCCCGCTACCAGCAAGTGGGGCATTTTAGTGACATCGGCCACCACAGCCTCACCCGAAATACCTTTTCCTAAACCGATGGTAACCGGCGATTTCGCCTCATCAAACACCCTAGAATTAAGCACCTCGTTTAAGCTAATCATTTGTCGATGCTGGTTCGGAATCTCAATGCCGACGAAGGTTTTACCGGCAATCACCTCCACCACACGCACACTGACCACCGCTAAAGAACGCGCCAAGTCCCGCGCTAACCCACTAATACGGCTCGCTTTCACACCTGGGGCGGGTTGAATTTCAAAGCGTGTTACAACAGGGCCAGCAATAATATCGTATACCTCGGCCACCACGCCGAAATCCTTGAGCTTTTCTATCAAAAGCTCCCCCATGCCTTTCAAGGCATCCCTTGAATAACCTCGCCCCCCACTACCACTATTATCGCCTTGATCCAAAAGCCCTAGTGGTGGTAGATCGCCGGGTTGTGCATCAAATAGATTTACCTGCTTTTCGCGTTCAGAACGATCACTGGTTTTTAGTTTTACCGAAGGTTTCTTTGATGCCACCGCTCCTTCGGGGCGCGCTTTCTTGGAGGGAAGAATATTTTTTATTTCTAAACTCGGCAAAGAAATAGGTGGAGTCACCTTGCTAAAGCCCCGAGTAGAATAAGGCCGTTCTTGCTTCTTCCGCTCCTTATATTTGATTTTGATCCAGCCAAGCGCCTGGTTCGAGCCTACTATAAATTGAGTCCAGAGAAATATACTCCCCCTTCCCACCACGCCCAGAAATTTGATCCATGAAAGCCCAGTAAACAAAGTAAGCCCCGTGGCAAATAAAATAGCGAGCAGAATGCTGGCACCTAATTTACTGACTGACGCAGAAAGGGACTTCGCAACTTCCCACCCCAGTATTCCACCCGAGGTGGCAGGTAAGTGTGAATCAGAAAAGTGTAGAAACAGTGAAGCCAAACCCGTGCCTGCCGCCATGGTCATTAAAAACCCAACCGTACGTATGCTAAACATTGGCCAGTTCCAGCGCGTGTGGGCTAACTGTTCTTTGAAAACTATCCAGGAACGATAGGCCACCAACACAGGGAAAAGCAGGGCCAAATAACCGAATAATTGAAAGAGCACATCCGCACTCCATGCCCCAAATGGCCCAATGAGGTTTTGCGCCTCTTTACGGTCACCCACATAGGACCAACCAGGGTCAAGAGGGTCATAACTTATTAACGCCAAAAGCAAGATAGCTGAAATACCAATCAGCAAAAGCATGGCTCCCTCAGTGAGCCCGCGGGAAAGATGCTCCAGCCATTCTGGCTTAACACCCTCTTCTGTTTTTGAACGCATAGAATCTTTTTTAGCCACAGTACTCAAATGTCTCTTCTCAACCTCGAAAACCTTCCGTAATTGTCATGCAAGACAAGCTGTTTTAACAGCTCTAAACCAAAGAAATCAGAGCTGGATGCACAATTTTTCCATTTGCCACATTAATGCCGGCCTTCAAAGCGGGTGATTCATCAACTGCTCCCCGTGCAAGCTGCAGTACATAGGGTAAGATTGCTGCCGACAATGCCTCGGAAGATGTTCGCGGTACAGCACCGGGCAGGTTTGTCACGCCCATATGCACTACTCCCTCTTCCACATAGGTGGGTTGGCGATAATCAGTGGGGCGAATCGTCTCCACACAGCCACCCTGATCAATTGCAATATCAACAATAACAGAACCCTCTGGCATGTTCTTTACCATCTCCCTAGTTACCAGTTTTGGTGCTGCCTCGCCGGGTATCAACACCGCCCCAATTAGCAGATCAGTGATTTTAAGCACCCTTTCAATAACGTTCTTAGAAGGGTAAAGAGCCGTAATGTTTGGACCAAACTCTCGCACGCGCGTTAAAGCATCGGCATTCAAATCGAAAACGGTAATGTTTGCCCCCATTGCGGCGGCTTCTTTAATCGCAAACGTCCCTGCAGTGCCGGCACCCAGCACAGTCACCTGCCCCCGCTCTGTTGCCGTAGCACCGCCAAGCAAAACACCCCTCCCTCCCATAGATTCATGCAGGAAGTGGGCTCCACTTTGTACCGCCACGCGCCCAGCCACCTCGCTCATAGGTGCTAGCAGGGGCAATTTCCCTCTAGACTCCACCGTTTCAAAAGCGATGGCTAATAAGCCTAATTTTTTAAGTTTTTCTAGTAAAGAAATATTCGCAGCTAGATGTAGATAACAAAACAAGACATGGTCTGAACGCAAGCGTTTAAGGTCATCTGCGATGGGCTCTTTCACTTTAACGAGCAATTCTGCGGCAGTAAAAAGCGCATCGGCATTATCAACGATAGTCGCGCCAGAATCCTGATACTGCTGATCATCAAAACCGCTTAATTCACCCGCACCTGTTTCAACGTACTCTGTGCCCTGATTATGAACAATTTCTGCCACCGCAGAAGGCACAAGGCTGACCCTGCCCTCCATAGGTTTAATTTCTTTGGGTACGCCAATTTTTAACATCATAAACCTTTACTGCCTGATTCAAATGATGGAGACACTAAACCCGCCCCACCTTGCCAGTGAAAAAATAGATCTACTTCTAACACCGCTATCTATAACGCAACAGGCATAGTCGCATCTATCCAGCAATGTGCTACTTAACCTACATTCGGAGGGGGTGTACAGGTTTCAAATCATTT
>JAESUE010000155.1 GCA_016763235.1 Pseudomonadales bacterium | reverse complement strand
CTAAAAATATCGCAGTGGGACCATCAGCACCACCAATAATAGCAATGGCAGAGGCATCTTTTAAGGTAAACTCAATACCAGGCACAGCGTTCAGCGCTATCGCACCAAACAAAGTAACAAAAATACCTGTTTGTGCGGCAGCCCCTAAAAGCAAGGTTTTAGGATTGGCGATTAACGCGCCAAAATCAGTCATCGCCCCCACACCCATAAAAATAAGAAGCGGGAAAACACCCCCTGACGCGATTCCGACTTCAAAAAGATAATAAAGAAGGCCACCCGCCTCTGTCTCGGTAGGCGCATTATAAAAGCCAGATCCTGGAATGTTAACCAATATACATCCGAAACCAATCGGAACCAGCAACAGGGGTTCAAAGCCTTTTTTTATCGCCAAATAAAGCAATAGCAGGCCAACTATAATCATCAGAAGCGGGCCAAAGCCACTTATGCCATTCTCGGCTATTTGATCGAGTAAAGAGTAAATACCCGTACCTTGCCAAAGCAAAATCAAGCTGTCCACGTAGCGTCTAACTCCCTAATACTGTGAGTCGTCACCTTTGCGCCAAAGGAACTGAGCTCTCAAGCAATTTTACTGCCTGAAAAAAGTTCATCTTTCGCGCAAAGCACTCGAACTATAAATATTGTCTCAAGATATGTATGCTGAATGTAATTATCCAGCGAACTCTGCAATTGTTCAGCTACGTTTAAAGCGTTAAGAGTGGATCGCCCACTACAACGACGTCACCTTCGCTGATATCTACGCTAGTAACCGTTCCGGCTCTCGGCGCACGTATTTCTGTTTCCATTTTCATCGCCTCAAGAAGAATAAGTACATCACCCTCTTGAACAACTTGACCCGGCTTAACGTGCACTTTGAAAATATTCCCAGCCAACGGTGCTGAAATGATTTCACCTTCCGAAGGAGCGCTATTTGCTGTTGGTAGTACAGCCGGCATAGCGGCTTGAAGCGCGCTAATGTCTCCACCTTCGTTAACCTCTACAACATAAGATTGTCCATTGACCGTTACCGTATAAACACCTGAGTCGGTAGCAGACGAAGTGGCCCTTGGTGCGGCTTGAGGTTTTTCTAATTGGGGGACCGGCTCAAAGGCATCTGGATTGCCTCTATTTTTAAGGAATTTCAAACCGATTTGAGGAAATAAAGCATACGTTAGAACATCGTCAATAACGTTCTCGGCAAGCTTAAAGCCTTCTTCCTTTGCCAGAGCCACAAGCTCATCACTGAGTTTTTCCACCTCTGGCTCTAAAAGGTCTGCAGGGCGGCAAGTTATGACTTCCTGGCCAGCGAGTACTTTTTGTTGCAGTTCTTGATTAAACGCACTTGGCGCTTTACCGTATTCACCCTTTAAAACACCAGCAGTTTCCTTTGAGATGTTTTTATAGCGTTCGCCAGACAATATGTTAAGTACCGCTTGCGTCCCAACGATTTGAGATGTTGGGGTAACCAGTGGTAGATAGCCAAGATCTTTGCGCACAGCAGGAATTTCTTCCAATACTGCATCGAGCTTATCAGCCGCGCCCTGTTCTCTCAGCTGACTTTCCATATTGGTTAACATTCCACCCGGAACCTGTGCAACGAGAATTCGGGAGTCAACACCTCGCAGCGCGCCTTCAAACTTCGCGTATTTCTTACGCACGCCCCGAAAATAGGAAGCAACGTCCTCAAGCTTATTAATATCAAGGCCCGTGTCCCTTTCTGTACCCTCTAGCATGGATACAATCGATTCAGTGGGACTGTGGCCGTAAGTCATACTCATTGAGGAAATAGCGGTATCAGCGTTATCAATACCCGCTTCGATGGCCTTTAAAAGGGTCGCAGTGGATAAGCCTGTTGTCGCGTGGCAATGTAAGTGTACGGGTATAGAGAGTTCTTTCTTAAGCTTTGTAACAAGTTCGAAAGCAACATAGGGTTTTAACAATCGGCCATATCCTTAATACAAACAGAATGCGCACCCATTGATTCTATTTTTTTGCCTAAGTCCAGCCAGCTATTAATGTCGTGAACAGGGCTGACCGTATAAGATAGCGTTCCCTGTGCGTGTTTACCCTGCTTGATCACCGCTTTAATGGCAGTTTCGAGGTTACGAGGGTCGTTCATGGCATCAAAGACACGAAATACATCCACTCCGTTTACCGCAGCCCTTTCCACAAACCTATCGACTACATCGTCGGCATAATGACGATAGCCGAGTATATTTTGCCCCCTGAATAACATTTGCTGCGGTGTATTGGGCATCACTTCTTTCAGCTTGCGAATGCGCTCCCAAGGGTCTTCGCCGAGATAACGGATGCAAGAGTCAAAAGTAGCCCCGCCCCATGACTCAATTGACCAATAGCCCATCTGATCAAGTTTTTCGCAGATTGGCAGCATATCATCGAGGCGCAGCCGTGTTGCAAAAAGGGATTGGTGAGCGTCGCGCAATACGACATCAGTGATTCCGAGAGGCTTATTCGCAGAAGTCATAGAAATTCCTTGTAATTCAGATAGGTACTAGTGCTTGCGTGAGCGATGTTTGTGCAACGCAGCGGATATCACAGCGATAAGCTGCTGATCCTGAATAGCCTGAGGGCTTTGGGTTGGCGATGATGGTTGCTGGGCTTCTGGACGAGAAATGAAGCCAACGAACTTTGACATGAGTGAAGTGGCTAATATAAGCAGTACAAGGAAGCCAAAGACAGTTCCCATACCTATAATAAGCAAATCCATTGCTTGAGATGCTACACCGTCCATTTGATACCCCTAAACATTTTGCAGGAGCTTTTGGCTCCGTGCTCGTTATTGCTGGAAATAATGCCATTATGCAATGACGCACTTTACGCAAACTTGATCAAAGTTAAGACGCTATGTGACGAGTCGGAGGAATGTACTCGGAAATTCAGTTAATGGCAACCACTTGTTTTACAATCTGGATAGCGAAATAAAGCCCTCAAGCTGCCCGCATTCGACACTAAAAAGAAGAGCAAGGGCGTAGTATTTCAAAAATACAATAATGACAATTTACACCGCAATTGCTTGATAAACCGCTCAGAACCAGACGATAACGAATCGAATGGGCATCATACAGCCAATCCACAAAGCCTCCTTAATGCGTGTACAAAATAAAAAGCTGACCGCCGCTGGCTCGAATTCCTTCCGCCCTATCAGCCGCAATATATTTTTCCGCAGATTTAAGGAACCCATTGTTGGAGGCCCGTTACTCTTCGTTGGCGCAACAAACCCCGTCCTTTCAAATGAACTAACTGAACTTGAGGACAGCTTTAATCTCGCTGTTGAGGGAGGAGAACAGAAAACTGTTTTTTATCCTTGTTTATTAGCTTGTTATGCTTTGATACCAACCAAAAGCTTCCATTTTAACTTTTACTTCCATACCCTGAACATCCAAGTTCATACATGCCAATACTTCAGCTGCAGTTACCCAAATAGACATTTTAGGGTTGCTAGTAACGAGGTCGTGTCTTGTTAGCATTTTACCGTTAAATTCTGTTTTATCTACTACTCCATGCCCCGCCCAAGCAACAAAAGCTGTCACCTGATTCTTGTCTAAATTAAAGATGTAATCATTAAAATTAAAGTTCACATTTTCAATTTTATGAGCCAGCTGGTTTCGTAAATTAGCAAGTTTGGTTAAGAAGTTAGCTTGCTCTTTGTATATGGCATCCATTTTTGCAAGAAGTACAATTTTACCATTACGGGGATTAGCTTGCTCTAGAAACGCCAACTCTGATTCTACCTCTGGAGCTCGGAATCTAACTGATAGTAAATGTGTGGACGCGGCTTCAAATAAGGCGCTAAGTTTAGTAATAAATGACCAGTCATCTTCCTGTATCAAGTTTTTGTAGAAACCATTTGGCAAACCAAGTCGTAACTCAAAATCTGAAACATCTTTAAATATATCACTCAATTTAAACTAGACTCCCGCACCTGAGTTTTTAGAAAAGCATAACGTTAAATGAACCGGCGGAGCGAACTGGCATATTTTTTGCATTTTTAGCAAAAAGGATGACGGTTTGTGGGGTCCGGTTGCACGTATTGTTAACTTCACAGTACTTCGCGAGAAAAATTCACTATGCCCTCACCAAACTGACTAATGGCATGTTGTTTAAGTGGTTTTAGTAGGAGACGGAGTTCAATTAGATCATTTCCCACATCTGAAATTTCATCTTCATCTTCTGAAGAGTTGCAGATATTGGCCATTTTCTTTTCCATTTCCGTTAAAGCTTCCAGAACAATTTTAAGCTCTGAATCGACTAAATCAAGTTGGAAGCTGCTCATGCTAATTTACCTTCTTTCTTAAAAACTCTAGCTGCCTTTAGAGCCATCTCTTCGAGCAAACCTTTAAATTTATCTATTGGCATATTCTGTGTTGGTGATATACAGAAATGATGGGGCTTGTCTTGAACCATTTTCAAACCAATAGGCGGTATTGTATTAGGGGGGAATCTCCAAACCCAGCCTGTCATTGGTGCTTCATTTATTCCCTCTCGATCAAAAACGCTAATCCCCTTACCGTTTGCGACAATAACCCGAATGCCATTTATTTCAATTGTGTCAATGTCTCGTGGACGAACATTTGACAATCTTGAGGTAGTTGAGTTTCCGATTCTGAAAAGCTCTTCTGGAACGATATAGAT
>JAESUE010000154.1 GCA_016763235.1 Pseudomonadales bacterium | reverse complement strand
GCCGATATCACCCTGCGTTTCGCAAGGCGCTTTCCCTATGCTGCAATCGTTGGCCTAGACGCAGGTGCAAACATGTTGGCGCGTGCGCGATTGGACGTGGCTGCGGCAGGTTTGGAAAATCAGATTTCCCTGCTGCAGGCACATCTTCCGGATCATGGCTTAACAGCTGCCAGTTTTGATGCCATCGTCAGCAATAGTCTGTTGCACCATTTGAGCGATCCGAATGCTTTGTGGGCCAGCATAAAATCTAGCGGGCGAATTGGCGCAACGGTGGCTGTAATGGATTTATTGCGCCCAGAATCGGACCTCAGGCTTGTTGAATTGGTGGAGCTGTACGCAGGCCAAGCTCCGCCACTTCTTAAGCAGGATTTTGCTCACTCCCTTGCGGCTGCATACACGATCTATGAAATTGAAAGGCAGTTGGAAGTTGCTGGCTTGAATTTATCGGTGAAGGCCATTAGCGATCGTCATGTGTTCATTTGGGGGAAGCTATAAAATCTTGGGATCGCGCGTTACAACAGCTTTCCCAGCCAATCATTGCAGCCTTACGCTGCCCTCCCCAACGATAATTGTTCAATACCCCTGTGCTGCGAATCACTCTATGGCAAGGGATTAAATAAGCCACTTGGTTGCGGGCAATGGCTGAAGCAACGGCTCTCACCGAAGAGGGCTGGTTGATGGAATTTGCCACTTGCTGGTAGGAATAGAGTTCACCGCCCTTAATATTGAGCAAGGCCTCCCACACCTTGATTTGAAATGGTCTGCCCTTCAGCATTATATTTATGGCTTGTTGTTTATTGGGTGAGGGGGTGAATATCTGAGCAAATACTTTTTGTGTGGCGCTGTCATCGTGAAGAATTTTTGCCTCGGGCCAATCGTCTTTCAATTCTTGAAGGATTTTACGCCGCTCTTGTGCCTCGTCAAAAAATGCCAGCTTGCAGACCCCGCGGTGTGTAAGGGCAATAAAGCAGTAACCAAAAGGGCAGCTATGTATCCCGTAGCAAATGCTCAAGCCCTTGCCTAGCTGCCGATATTCACCGGGAGTAACGGCTTCACAGCGAATCATTAGGTCATGTAAGCGACTGCTGCCGCTTAAGCCACACTCCAGAGCCGCGCTTGCAACATTGTGCTCCCTGAGCTGTAGTTTGGCATTTTCCTTGGTGATGTATTGCAGAAACTGCTTGGGAGAAAGCCCTGCCCACTCAGTAAAAGTGCGCTGTAGATGAAAATCACTTACGCCAACAGCCTGAGATAACTGCGTTAAGCTGGGTTGTTGGTCATGGTGTTTGATTAGGTACGTAAGGGCTTTGCTAACGTTGTTGTAGTTGGCATGTTGTGAGCTGATATTGCGCATTCTGGTAATCAGCGTAAAAGAAGAAGGTCCGCATATTGTATTCCGTTGATAACATGCTGTAGACCTGATTCTTGCGCAATTGAAGCCTGCTTCAAACATCGGCAGGGAATGCTTTAGGCTTTTTTAGAGCCCCTATTTTATTTGCGGGCTTTTTTTGCCTTCACGACTATTTTGGGATCAATATTGCTTTCAAGCCCAGTGGGAAAGTGCTTTTTAAATACTTTATCCCAGCGGTTTTTATCGAAACCGATCACATCGTTGAGAAAGGGTTTTAGTTGACGAACTTCTTTATCAGCCAATTTGACGGCATCTTTATAGATACTGGCATTATATTCTTCAACCATGCTGTTAAAGGCTTCAATGTTACGCTTTCTCAGGGATTTCGCTTCGCGTAGTGCTGCCTCTGGGGTTTTGTACAGGTGTTTTCTGAAGGCTCGATTGGTGGGCTTGCCAGTGGCTAAGTTGCGTAGATGAACCGCATACACATCGCAGGCAGCGCCACTGCGTTCTACCTCTGTTTTATCATAAATGCCATGCCACCCAGAACTGGATGCTTTTGATTTTACGGTGCCCTTGAGTGGGGACATCAACACATTACGGGCAATAATACCGTTTTTCTTCCAGATTTTATTGCGCTCTTTCAGAGCTTCTTTTAACGACTCGTTGCTTAAGCCGCCAAAAAAAGGCTGTACTTCTTTGCCATTAACGGTGGCGCGTACTTGATAACCTTTAATTTTATCTGAATCATGCTTGCTGATATTGCAAAACGACATTGTTAGCACCTGCTTTGTTTTGGTGGAAGCCGAACGCGCAAGCACTGGCAGTGCAGGGATCTACGCGTTCAATTATTGATCGATTTCGAATAGGTTATTATTTATACAGTTTCGAATCAACGTTAGCGTTGTCGGAAAGACGCATGAAGGGAGACGTTAGGGATAATAGACAGCAGTAAGATACACCCCACTTAATTCGATATGGAATGAAGGCCAGTAAAATAAAGGCCATAGGTGATTGTTAAACAAGCATTTATTGGTAATGAGTAAGCGTGTCTTTATTGTCTTGAGCTGTGACCAAAGCATTGAGCCGTAGAAGATCAAATTTATGTAAAAATATGTAACCCTGTCCTCTAACCACAGGTGTTGTGGGATAAAAGCTGACTTATCCTCTGCGAGCTAACGTTTAGTATTGGGTAATCTGAACGTGAGCTGAGTCGTTACATCTGAACAACGACAGGTTTCACTGAATGAATGGCTAAAATAGGACATTTGGATGTTGGTCGATGCAACACTGGGAGCAGCCCCTTGTGCTGATAGTCTTTCTTGATGGGGTAAGCGGTCGGCTATTTCTATGATTATGAAAAAACGACTATTTTTAGAGCTGCCCCATAGTGATAGTGATTTCGGTCTTATTAGTACACCTGTTTTTCCTCTGGCTTCGGTGCTTCGCCTTGCCAGTGAAAAACAGACGAATTCCTAACACTATTTTCTATAACGCGATGGATATATTGATCTGTGTGGCTTTTACAGTTTTGATATCCCTGTCATTGTTAACAAAGGGCTTGCAGTGTGATATGGCTAAAAATCAATCAGTTACTTGCTTTCTTAAGTCGGTTGTTTAGTTGCGTGTATTTTTACTCGCCTGAAACAAATGCCCTGTTTCGCGTAAAGGGCTTAATCTATGAGCATTCTGGAATGAAATTCGATTACAATGTCCCAATAAACCACGCTCAGAAAAGACAGGATCTCAACACATGGAAATGATCAAAACCCTCGGTGAATTCATTCTTGATAACCAAAAGGATTACCCAGAAGCCAGTGGAGATCTTAGCGCGCTATTCTCGTCTATTCGCCTAGCGGCCAAAGTCCTTCACCGCGAAATTAACAAAGCAGGTTTGATGGACCTCGCTGGATCATCCGGCGAAGAAAATGTCCAGGGTGAACAGCAGCAGAAGTTGGATGTGTATGCCAATGAGCGTTTTAAGAATGCACTGGCCCAACGTGGTGTTGTGTGTGGTATTGGCTCTGAAGAAGACGAAGAGTTTGTTACGTTTGAAGAAACTAAGAACCTTGACGGCAAATATGTCGTTTTGATGGACCCCTTAGACGGATCCTCGAATATAGATGTGAATGTCTCCGTAGGCACTATTTTTTCTGTCTATCACCGAGTCTCGCCAGTGGGCAGCAAAGTGATTGAGGCCGATTTTTTACAACCGGGCCATAAGCAGGTCGCAGCGGGTTATGTCATCTACGGTTCTTCTACCATGATGGTTTATTCCACTGGGAATGGCGTTAATGGTTTTACCTATGACCCGACCATTGGCGTATTTTGTTTATCCCACGCTGATTTAAAAGTGCCGCAGGATGGCACTATCTATTCCGTTAACGAAGGCAATTACATCCGTTTTCCTGAAGGTGTAAAAAAGTACATCAAATACTGCCAGGAAGAAGATGACAGCACACAGCGGCCTTATACTTCGCGTTATATTGGTTCGTTGGTGTCAGATTTCCACCGCAACCTGATCAAGGGCGGGATTTACCTCTACCCAACTTCCAGCCGATACCCAGAAGGTAAGTTGCGTTTGCTTTATGAGTGCAACCCCATGGCATTCTTAATTGAGCAAGCCGGTGGTAAGGCTATTTCGTCTCCGGGCCAAAGAATATTAGATTTGGAACCCACGAAACTTCATCAGCGTTGCCCACTTTTTGTAGGCTCACCAGATATGGTGGATAAACTTGTTCAGTTTATCGAGGAGAACGAATAAGGGTTTGTAATTATTCAGCGCACGCTCAAATTCGCGCGTGCGCTAAGATGGCTGATAACCTTGAATGGCGTCGATAAGGACATTGACGTGCTGTTCTATATTGTCAAAATCATTGACGATGTCATCCAGCTCTTCCTGTAGTTCCACAGAAATATTTTGCAGCTCCTTGGAGTCTTCTTCATTAAGGTCGAGTTTTAGCTCAAGGCCAAATAATTCCTGTTTAACATTCTCCACTATCGTGCCAACCCGGTTTCTTGAAAGCGAGGCAGCTGCATCAATGTTGGTTACAATTTGTTGCGTGTGTTGTCGTAACTCTGACATAAAAACGTCTTGGTGAGCTGCTTGCTGATTCTTAGAAACCAAAAAGTTTACATGTTGATGGTTGGTGTCGAGAATGAGGGCCAAGTGATCACGTAAGCGCCCTTTTTTATCCATATCCTGGGGCATGTTTTTGATCAGAATTGAGACGTTTTTTGAGGACAGCAGGCAACGATTTCCATGAGTGGATATTTTATTGCACCGTTGGTAAGCATCCAGAAGTTCCTTTTCTAATTCACTGAGTGCTGTACCAGAAGTGGAATCATAATGAGTTTGCTGTGCCTGCCGAAAACAAAAAACGGCATTAAGGCCATAACTACGCAGTGCTTCTTTCAGAGCGCTGGCTAATTCTCCTTCGTTTTCACTTAAATGGGTTTTTTGCGTAAAGAGCAAGGCAACGCCCATTTCACTGGCATTGTTCATGGCCGTTATGGCAGTGCTGCTGGCATTTTTAAGTTGTTTCTTTGTTTTTTGCAGATCGGAATATCGTTTGAGATTATTCTTAATTTTGAGATTTAATTCATCGAAGTGAAAGGGCTTGCCTATATAGTCGTCTCCACCGGCTTGATAACCCTTGAGACGGTCTTCAATGTCGGTATAGGCTGAAAGAAACAGTATGGGTTTATCATATCCTTTGGCGCGCAAGGTTTCACAAACCTGGTAGCCACTTATATCTGGCATTTGTACATCAAGCAGTAGAAGGTCGCAGGGGATATCATCCGTCTCTAGGAACACTTTAGCACTGTGAAAATGGCCGACATTATATTCAGCCTCTAAACCCTGCTGAATTATTTTCAGGTTAGCGAGCTCATCGTCGACGTAGGTAATATTTTTTTTGTTACTCATGTTTAACTATTTCTACTTAGAATAAATGGATACATGTGCGGGCATCTGTTTAATAATAGTAGATTAATTTTTCACCCGCTTTTTAATTGCAGATTCTGGCTGTCAGTGCTTACTTTTATCTCTTCAGGCTCTGCATGCTGACTTTTTATGGCCACAATATTGGGCAGTTGTTCAATAAATATATTTACCAGGGATGGCTCAAAGTGCTTACCGCTTTGTTCTTTAATGAGGGATACGGAATCTTCAACTGTCCAGGCATTTTTATATGGCCGTTTCGATGTGAGTGCATCAAATACATCTGCTAAGGCGGTAACCCTTCCTTCTAAGGGGATTTCTTTGCCTTTTAAGTTGGCAGGGTAACCGCTGCCATCCCATTTCTCATGGTGGCTTAGGGCGATTTTCTTAGCCATAAGCAATAGCTCAGAATCATCTCCAGACAGAATATCTGCGCCAATCTGAGTGTGGGTTTTCATTATTTTGAATTCGTCGATATCAAGCTTGCCGGGTTTCAGTAGGATGTGATCAGGAATGCCTATTTTTCCGATATCATGCATGGGTGCCGCATTCAGCAAAAGATCTGTCTCGCTGTCACTCATGCCAGCGGCACTGCCAATTAAAGCAGCCATTTTACTCATGCGGATAATATGCAAACCGGTTTCATTGTCCCGATATTCTGCTGCGCGTCCTAAGCGTCGAACAATTTGTAAGCGGGAATCGTGCAACGCCACGGTTCGTAGTTGCACTTCCTTCTCCAATAATTCATTTTGATGGCGCATGTATTTATTCGCCATCAGCACTTCCAGAAGGTTACGCACGCGAGAGAGAAGTTCATTAATATGAAAAGGTTTGGTAACGTAATCGCGGGCACCGCTGTCTAAAGCTTTCTGTCGTGAGTCTTGGTAACCCTGTGCGGTAAGTACGAGAATAGGAGGTAGTTCTGAGCTATTGGTTTCTTTCTTTAATTGCTCCATGACTTCGTAGCCACTTTTCCCTGGCATATTGAGATCGAGTAAAATTAAATCACTGTCTTGCTCTTGATAGAGCCTTGAGGCCTGGTAAGGATCTTGGCAGCCAATAATGTTTGAATAACCAGCGGTAAGGAGTATTTGCTCTAATAGAGAGATATTAGCTTTTTCATCATCCACAATAAGAATTTTAGCTGCTTCTAAGCGGGTCTGGATATTCATAACTATGCTGTCCTCTATTCGCAATTATTTCTGCTCAGTATCACTAGCAAGTAAGTTTGTTTTCGTCGTCACGCATTATTTTATCAATGATGGTTAATAGGTATTTCACATCGATGGGTTTTGTAATGTAATGAGAGAAACCGGCTTCATGCCCTTTTTGGATGTATTCCGGCATGGCATTAGCGCTGACGGCAATAACAGGAATGTGGCGCGTTTCGTCAGCGTGTTTTAAGCGTTTTAGCACTTCAAAACCATTAATGCCTGGTAAGTTTATATCCAAGAGAATTAAATTTGGTTGGTGTGCTTTAACGAGCTCCAGGCCTAATGCCGGGTCAGCTGCATTGATGATTTTTATGTGCTTGTGTTGGGCTAGCATCTGTTCTACAAGGCGTAAATTTGCTGGGTTATCTTCTATATGTAAAAGCGTATATTCTTGGTAGAAAGAGGGCGGTGGTTTTATGCTCTCACTTGTTTTTGGAGAGTCGGTTTTTAGCTGATTTGACAGAAAAATAGCTTCATTTGAAGGCGGCTGGTCAAGCGGTATTTGAATTTGAAAAGTGCAACCGTTGCCTGCTTGGCTTTGTACGGTGAGGTGTCCGTTCATTAATTCAATAATGTTTTTACTGATAACTAAGCCGATGCCGGTGCCTTGTGCATCAAAATTTTCTGCTCCTAAGCGGTTATAGGGTTCGAAAAGGTGTGATTGCTGCTCAGGGCTCAAGCCTGGCCCGGTGTCAGTAATATTAATGCCTAACATCTTTTCTTGAATGATTGAGTAGAAAATCGTAATGCTGCCATTTTCGTGGTTATATTTAATCGCATTACTCAATAAATTCAATAAAACTTGCTTTAGACGAAGGAGGTCTGCCGAAACCTTTCCGCTCCAATTTGTTTTCTGGTCTTGATCTGAATTAAAAATAGCCTTTTCCCAGCTGATTTTTATGTGGCGCTGTTGTGCAAGTGGCGCTACCAAGTTAAGACACTCGCTGAGTAAGTCATTAATGATAACGGGCTCTTTGGACAGGGTTAGTTGGCCAGATTCTATTTTTGCGAGATCCAGTATTTCGTTGATAAGATCCAAAAGATGACTGCCCGCCTTAAGGATTTCGTTGGTATTATCAAGTTCTTGGAGGCTGAGGTTTTGTGCTGAATTCATTTGTAATAATTGGCCAAAGCCCATGATGGCATTAAGGGGTGTACGTAGTTCGTGGCTCATGCTCGAAAGGAATGCTGATTTAGCATGGTTTGCACTTTCTGCTTCTTCCTTTGCTTTCGCTAGTTCTTGCTCTGCATTTTTTCTCTCGCTAATATCCTGAATAGTGCCGCGTAAACCAATGGGTTTGTTGTTGTCATCGTTAAGAAGGTGTCGTTCGCCATGTATCCAGCGTATGCTCTGGTCAGGCATAATCATTCTGAAATCTGACGAAGAGTAGCCTTCATCGTAGGCTTTTTGAACTTCTTTATGGAGGAGTTCAACATCATCTGGGTGTATATTCATGAAGGCGTTGTCATATGAAATCCCTTCATGAATACCGACAATTTCTAGCGCTTGTTTTGACCATGTCATTTTATTGTAATTGTTATTGTTATCAAGTGTCCAGTCACCAATTTTTCCGATACGTTGGGCAGCTAACAATCGCAGTTTTTCTTCTTGTAGCGCTAAGCGCATTTCTTTTTGTTCGGTAATATC
>JAESUE010000153.1 GCA_016763235.1 Pseudomonadales bacterium | reverse complement strand
TGCTGGGGAAAATTAATATTTCCGAATTTAATTATCGGTATTCCGATAGTAATAATGCGCAAGTATTTGCTGGCGTGCAGATAGGCTCAGCCTCTGATCGAGAAGGCATCGTGCAGAAATTATGCGAGAAAGGTTACGCGACAGAAGACCTTTCAGATAACGAAATGGCGAAGCTGCATATTCGGCATATGGTGGGCGGACGGTATCCTGAAATTGGCGAAGAGCTATTGTACCGTGTCGAATTTCCTGAGCGGCCGGGAGCGCTTATGGGTTTTTTAATTAGCCTCGGTGAAAAGTGGAATATCAGCTTGTTTCATTATCGGAATCACGGTGCCGCTTATGGGCGAGTGTTAGTGGGTTTTCAGGCAGCAAAAAAAGAAGAAAAGGATATCGAGGCAGTATTAAAGGATATTGGTTATCGTTTTTATTCGGAAACCGATAATCCGGCTTACCAACTTTTTTTAAAATAGACTAGAGTTGGATAAAGGGTATTTTTAGAGCTGCCCATAAAACCTGATTCAAATTTTAGAGACTCTACTATGAAGCGAAAACTACTGGCCTTATCGTTAGTCGGCATTTCCACGTCGGTGTTTGCCGGCCCCTCTCAATTCTCCGGCCCATTGAATACCTTGGGCAATGTATCAACGCAGCAAACCATACTATCGGCGACGGTCAATCCGGCTGCGGGTGAGTTTGTGGTGGAAAAATCTTATCGCTGGGGCTATATGAGCACGCTGGGCTTTGGTCTTGAAGTGGGGCAGGTCGATGACTTGGAAGAAGGTTTGGATGCTTTGACCGAAGAGCTTGATCGTTTGGAGGCGAAGGCAGACAATTTCCTTGAAATTGTAACCTTGGCAGAAGTTGAGGCGGTTCAAGCTCAGTTTACGGGTTTCCTTGTTGATCTGGGCGAAAAAGGAACACTTCAGTTTGCACTTCAAGCAAGAGCCCCCGTATTTCCAATTGTGATCAGGAGTGATTTGATTAAGGGTGTCTTGACATTGGATGCGCATGTAACGGCTGACGTGGGTGTTCGTTTTATTGACAGCCCTCTTGAAATTGTTGTACCCGATGTGCTCGCAGGAGAGACCGACTTTCGTTTAACGACAGACACGGTCATTGATCTCAGTGCAGCAGTTGTATCGGCTTATTCTGTCGGTTATAGCCACGACCTTGCGAACTCTCCATTTTTTGGCGATGAAACATTTAGCTTTATGAAGGGAGGTGACCGCCTTTTGGTGGGTGCTGAACTGAATATCTATAACGTAAGTATGACATCTCAAATGGTCGCTATTGACCAAGAAGTCAGCAACGAAGATCTTGGGGATGTTATCTCCGACGAGTTTGATAGCAACCAAGTGGATTCAACAGACTTTGGTCTTGATCTGGGCGTGTTATGGGTCAGTAATAATTTTCAGTTGGGTGCAACATGGAAAAATATCAACGAGCCTACTTTTGAGTCCTCCGTGCTGGGCGTGAGCTGTTTTCAGTTAAGCAGCGCCACTTCTAGAAGAAATTGCGAAGTTGCGGCAGAGTTAGGGGCGGCGGGGCGTATTGATCTAAGACCTGAATACGTTATGGAGAGCCAAGTATCTTTTGAGGGTGCCATCACTACCGAGAATAAGCACTGGAGTTTTGCGGGTGCCTTTGATGCAAACCCTGTGGAAGGCCCCTTGAAAGATGAATATCAGTGGGCAACAGCTTCTGCGTCTTATTTCTCTGATTCTTTGTGGATTCCGATGGCACGTTTGGGCTTTCGTACCAATTTATCGGGATCTGAGTTGAGCTATGTCAGCGCGGGCATTACGGCATTTGGAGGTATTCATGTGGATGCGAGCATGTCTCTGGATACCATCACCGTAGATGGAGAAGACCAACCAAGGGCCCTATCTTTAAATGTGGGAATAGAGCGACGATTTTAGTGATGAAGGGCTATCCGTTTGCGTGCCTTTGAGCTGTATGGCTGCGTAATCGGATTATTAATTAGACTCGTGTCTCATATTGCGCGCTAAGTATTGGTCTTTGCTTGCAAATTTGCCTCAATATGTTCTACGCTATAAATACATACATATAGTAAGCACATATGGAAATGTGTCTAATTTTTTGGAGTACAAAGGAAAGATGAACAGAAAGCCAGATATATTAGTAGTGTTGGCTATAGTTTTTTGTTTAGGTGTGGTGGTGAGTAGTTACTTGCCTGATAACAAAAGCCCTGAATTGGTTGCTCAGCAGTTATTGCAAAACTGAGTCTTTTTACCTTTCATTCTTTTACACTGAATACAATTAGCCCGAAGGTTCTTGTTCTAAGAACCTTTTGATCGCCCCCTTAAAACGTCTAATCCGTGAAGACTGCGTCCAGTGGAATATCCCAAGGTTGTATGGGTAGCTGTTGCCTTTTTTGTAAGGTGTGCGCGACACCAAGTAATTTGGGTTTTTGTGCCCGCTTCTGTTTAAGAAAGGCAAAACTCCGGTCGTAATACCCGCCTCCCATACCAATGCGTCCCCCTGTGTTATCAAAGGCAACCAATGGCGTGATGACGATATCTAGCGCCCAAGCTTGTCGGCATCTATTTTTAAGCGGGTTTGGCTCGGGGATTGAAAATTTATTCAGGATAAGCTCGTCGCCCTTCTCAAATCGTACAAAAAGTAATTTCCCCCCAAAAGGGCTGAGCACAGGCAGGTAGCAGAATTTACCCCGCTTCCAGGCTTCTTCCATCACGGGAGTGGGGTTTATTTCTCCATCATTGGGAAGATAAAAGGCAATATGTCGGCTGCGAAGGAAAAGTGGCGAGCGTATAAGCTTCTTTTTCAGGCGGTTTGCGGCAAGTGTTTGTTGTTGCGGGTTAAGCGCTCGCCGTTGCTGGCGAATTTGTTTTCTAAGTTTTCTCAGGTCAAGAGGCGGGTTAGTTTGGGGCATAAGATGAAAGCTTGAGAAAGGAAGAGAGTGCACCTAGGGCGCCGTGGTCAAATTTGACCCTGAACCGTAGGGTTCAGGTGGGGACTCTTGTTATGATTTAGGCTCTCCGTCTGGCGGATGTGCACACTGGCATAAGCGAAGAGTCTCCGAGTATGTGATTATCGGCTCCGGGTCAGTTTTAACACACCTACACCCCAAGAAACACTCTAATTCATTATAAACAAATTGCCCGTTAATGCAGCCCTAGATGAGCAGTTTTTTAATTTAACCCTATTGGGTGGTTTTACTTTGCCGCATCGCGCAGGGAACAAACAGACCAGCCCTTAGTCGTCGCGTACTCAAATAGTTGTGGGTCTGGGTCAACAGCGACGGGGGTATCCACCTGTTTAAGCAGGGGCAGGTCATTATGGGAATCACTGTAGAATGTTTGTTGGTCAAAATGTTGTTCTTGTTGCTCAAGCCACTGATTTAAACGCGTAATTTTCCCCTCCTGATAGCAGGGTATCCCAGTGGGTTTGCCGGTATAACATCCATTTTGTTTCTCAGCTTCGCTGGCTAACAGGTTGTTAATGCCATGCATTTTGGCGATGGGTTCGGTAACAAAGCGGTTTGTGGCGGTAATAATCAATAATGTGTCACCGTCACTGCGGTGCTTTTCTATGAGTGCTTTTGCTTTGGGTAGTAGTATTGGGCGGATTTTTTTCTCTATGAATTGTTCTCGCCAAGAGAGAAGTTGCTCAAGAGTGTGCTCTGCCAACACCTTCAGGCAAAAATTCAGGTAAGCGTTGATGTCGAGAGCACCTAGCGTGTAGTCGTGGTAAAACTTGTCGTTATTGAATGCATATTCTTCTTGATCAACAATGTTGTTTTCTACTAAGAACTCCCCCCATGCGTGATCGCTGTCTCCATTTATCAAGGTGTTATCCAGGTCGAAAATCGCTAAATTCATTGTTGTTTTGCCTTTTAGTGCATGGGAATATTTGAGCTTGCTAAGTATAAGCCGTAAGGACTCAGCGAACTCTGTAACTGGTCAAATTTGAGCATGAGCTGAATAGTTACAGATAAGCTGGTAACACTTTTCTGGGATTATAGATCAATTGCTATTTGGCTACAGCTTACGCCTTAGTCACTAAGCAAATAGAGAAAAGAGTGATTGATGGTGTGTAGCGAATAGGGTATCAATATAGCCTGCTAGCAAATCAAGAGGTTAAAGGTTGTTATCGTGATAGATTCGGATGGATTTCGATTTAATGTCGGCATTATTGTTTTTAATGATCGAGGCCAGCTATTGTGGGCGCGCAGGGTGGGGCAAAAATCTTGGCAGTTCCCCCAGGGAGGGCTCGATGAGGGCGAGTCTGCCGAGCAGGCGCTTTATCGTGAATTAAACGAAGAAGTGGGTTTGTCCTCCGAAGATGTTGAAATTGTTGCTCAGACAGACTCTTGGTTGCCCTATACTTTACCCAAGCGTTATCAGCGATTTGGCAGTTTGCCCTTGTGTATAGGGCAAAAGCAGAAGTGGTTTTTGCTTTATTTGCGTTGTTCTGAAACACATATTGATGTGAAGCACCACTCACCACAAGAGTTTGATGGTTGGCGCTGGGTGAGTTACTGGTATCCTCTTTCTCATGTTATTTCATTTAAGCGGGACGTATATCAACGAGCCTTGGCGGAGCTTTCTAGCCCGATGATTCAATTCATTGAAAATGGCTTGCAAGACTTCCAAGATGGCGGGCCTGAAATGAGAACTAAGCAGAATAAGGGAGCTTAACGCGCTTGGATATATTTAATACCCTCAAGCGTATCGTTCAGCAGGTGAGTCTTGCGCCTGACTTGGATGCCGCGTTGACGGTTCTGGTTTCCTCATTACGCCGAGCAATGGGAACGGATGTCTGCTCTGTGTATCTCATCGACGCCCAAGATAGCTGTTACGTGCTTGCTGCCACTGAAGGCCTGAAGCCAGAGTCGGTTGGGCAGGTAACATTGGGTCTTTCAGAAGGCTTAGTGGGGCAGGTTGGCTTGCGTGCCGAACCGGTGAACGTGACCGCTGCAGCATCACACCCTAAATACCGCTATTTTGCAGAAACGGGTGAAGAACGCTTAAACGCATTTCTTGGCGTGCCCATTATCCATCACGGCAAAGTTTTGGGCGTACTGGTGGTTCAGCATGCGCAGGAGCGTGGTTTTGGGCAGGAAGATGAAGCCTTTCTTATCACGCTTTCTGCTCAGCTTGCCGGTGTGTTGGCCCATGCGGAGGCAACTGGCTTTTCTGCTAATGGTGTAAAAAAGAAAAATGGTTCTTCGGTAAAACGTATTCAAGGTATTGCTGGCTCCCCTGGTATTGCTATCGGCCCAGCGGTGGTGGTGTATCCTCCGGTGGACTTTAATTCTGTTCCTGATAGGCCTCCCGAAAACATTCAAAGCGAACAGGCAAAACTCCGTGTGGCTCTGGAAGCAGTGCGGAAGGAAATTCGGGATTTACAAGCGCGTCACGCTGACATTCTTCCCAAGGAAGAGCATGCCATATTTGACGTTTATTTGAGCATCCTGGATGAAGATGCCCTCGGTGGCGAAGTAGCTCGAAAAATTGTCGCTGGGAACTGGGCGCAGGGTGCGCTTAAGCAAATTATCACCGAGTACACGCGTAATTTTGAGCTAATGGATGACCCTTATTTACGTGAACGGGCCGTAGATATTAAAGACCTCGGTCGGCGTGTATTGGCGCATCTACAGGAAAAAGAGCCCCAGCGCAGCGACTACCCAGAAGGAACCATTCTGGTAGGAGAGGAGCTGAGTACGGCGATGATTATGGCCGTTCCCAAGGATAAGCTACAGGGTATTGTTTCGGTAACGGGGTC
>JAESUE010000152.1 GCA_016763235.1 Pseudomonadales bacterium | reverse complement strand
TTGCCAGAAGTTGTGGTGGTTGGGTACCTAGTGGTAGAGAGCCCTTTAGCGGCCTTTGTAATGGTGATGATGACAATTTATAACAATACGCTGGTCTTTAGCTTTTATTCTTATTTCTTGCCGAAAGATAAAAGAGGGCGTTTTTTGATGCCAAAACCTATTACTGAGGCGGGCAACCAAATTCTCATTGCTGGTGGAGCGATTGGTTTAATATGTAGTATCTGGATGATTGTTGCGAACGTCGGAAATCACGGAGAAATATACGTCGGCCCCATGGATTTACTGGGTTTGAGTTTAGCCATGCTGGTGATATTTATTGTTTATATGATTAAGTTGGTGGGCGACTACGCAGAAGAAGAGGAAAGTTTTACCTCCGCGTTGAACTTTACGGAAGAACAAAAAAACCAGCGTCAGGCCGCTGCTTATGAAGATACGTTTAGCCAAGATCGTCGTTTAATTGCAGTGGTTGCGCTTTGCGGAATCATCGGTGCCTTTGTTGGGGGGCATAGCGTGGCCAGGTTCGCCGCTAATGCCCTGACCCAGTTAGGGCTTAGTGATATTGTCACTGCTTTTTTTCTAGCGGTATTTGCGGGCATGAGTGAGTATGTAATTCTGTGGTCGTCGCATCGAAAAGGTGAGTACGGCATTGCATTGGCTAATGCTTTTGGTGGGATTGTCCAAGTGCTGTTTCTTTTGTTACCTTTTACATTGTTCGCTATTTTTTTATCCCAAGTGTATTTTGCGCCTGAGCACTTGGAGTTTCCCTTGTCTTTTTCTGTTCCAGTTATTTTACTGTTTGCATTTTTGTTCCCCACTTTTTATACATTATCTGCTCTGCTAACAGAGGACCATACGTTTGGCATTTTAGACACCACTATTTTAACCGTTATTGTCTTGTTGTTGATTGTTCTATTATTAACGCATACATAGGGTTTATTTCTCGGTAACACCTAGTTCACGCTCAAATTTGAACGCAATTTGAACAGTTGCAGAGTTCGCTGAGGTGCTGTATTTCTCGAAGTAAAAGAGCCGCTGTAATAACGTGGCTCAGATTCAAGTTTGAGTATTATGGGTGTTTCTTAATCGCCAACTTCTACAATTTTGAGCGCATTGGTGCCATCTTCAATATTCTGGTAATCACCTTTTGCGAGAATAACCAAATCCCCGTTGCTGACAATATTTTTTTCTTTTAGAAGTTCAATGATCATACGATTAACTTCCCCGTACTGGCTGCGCTCAGGAAGCGTGAACATAATGGGTTGTACGCCACGGTAGGGCGTTAATTTGGTATAGGTGTCTTGGTTAGGTGTCAAAGCAAAGATGGGTATCCCCGAGCTGATTCGAGACATCCATATGGGGGTTGAGCCTGAGTGCGTGAGTGAAACGATGGCTCTTACATTAAGGTGGTTGGCTATATACATTCCACCGAGCGCGATGGCCTCATCTACGCGCTGAAACCGGCTGTCGATGCGATGGTTTGATTGTTTAACCTGGGGTCGCTTCTCAACCTCACGACAAATTCTATCCATTGCTGCGATAGTCTTATCTGGGAATTTTCCCGTTGCAGTTTCAGCAGAAAGCATAACGGCATCGGTTCCATCGATGACGGCATTCGCAACATCAAATACTTCTGCGCGAGTTGGAATGGGATTTTCAATCATCGATTCCATCATTTGCGTAGCGGTGATGACTGCTTTGTTTTTGTGTATGGCTTGACTAATAAGGCGTTTTTGCGCAGGAGGGAGAGCGGCATCTCCGATTTCTACACCAAGGTCTCCTCTCGCAACCATAATAATATCTGTGGCATCAATGATTTCATCGATATTATCAAGGGCTTCCGATCGTTCAATTTTTGCGACGACGGCACCTGAGCCTCCCGCTTTCTCAAATAATTGCCGAGCTTCATGAATATCCCCCGCATTTTTGACAAAGGATACAGCGATATAGTCTGCGTTAAATCCGGCTGCGGTGACGATATCAGTCTTATCTTTTTCGGTAAGTGCCGGTGCTGAAAGGCCTCCGCCTTGTAAGTTTATTCCTTTTCTATCCGACAGTATGCCACCAATCACAACACGGCAAATAATTTCGGAATTTTCAATTTTCTCTACCCATAATGCGATGCGGCCGTCATCAAGTAACAGGGTGTCTCCCATTTTTAGATCATGCATAAGTGCTTTGTAGGCGATGCTTACTCTTTCGGTATTTCCTTTGTCGGAGGGGTAGTCTGCATCTAAAATAAAGCGTTCGCCCTCTGTCAGGTGAACAGATCCATTTTCGAAACACTCGATACGAATTTTTGGCCCCTGAAGATCGGCAAGAATGCCTAAGGGGATGTTAAATTTCTTGCTAAGCTCCCTAACTTGTTTTACCCGTTTGATGTGCTCTTCTGATGTCCCGTGTGAAAAGTTAACACGCAGCACATTTACGCCTGCCTTAACCATTTTTTCTAAATGATCATTCCTGTCGCATGCTGGGCCAAGTGTGGCGACTATTTTCGTTCGTCTGAACATGAAAGTGGTGCTCCATAGTGAACAGGTTCAAAAGGTAAGGGGCTTGAATGTTGGTATGCCAAAAGCGTGTGAGTAATTAATGGAGAAGTCATGCGGGCGTGGCCATGACATTGTTTTAAGCTCCAAAATACTAAGAAGGTATGGCGGCTAGACTGAGATTTTTTCGGTAAAAAACGTTCTTTTAAATTAAAATAGCTCTATGTCATCTTCATTATTACCGGTGCCAGTGATTTGCGCATTGTTGAGGTCGCTTTGCTCGTAAAGCCTGAGAGCTTCCTTTATCGTTGCGCCATCGAGTATTTTTTCAAACATGATTTTTTCGCATTCAAGAGTATAAGATTTTGAAATTTCGTCTTGAATGTTTCGCCATTGATTAGGCTGAAATAAGCGGTCTGAATCGCTAATCAAATCAGCCACTAACCCCAAGCTCCTGTTAACATGGGCGAGCTTTTGGGAAACGCGGTCTTGGAATTGAAACGATATAATAGAGTTTTTTATTTCAACGTGTAGCTCTGTCGCTGACTTTGTTAGTTCAGAATGATGGGCGCGATTACTTTCTTCTACCTCCATTAGGCTTGCAATCTTAAGAACCTGTTGGCTGTCGTTGGCGATTTTTGTGAAAGATTGAGCGAGAGCATCAACAGAGTTAGTCGAATCTCTCAGGGCTGCTTCGATTTGAGCAGTGGCAAGGCAGAGCATCGTAATAGTTTCTTTGGCCTGGCTCCAGTCGAGATCTGGTTTCTGGCTGCTAGAGCCAGGATTGACTGGTTGCGATACTGGCTGCATTGCCTTATCTCCATCGTTAAATTGAATAAAGTCAAAGTAAGAAGTGGCCTGACTTTTTGACTTGTGTATTGATGCATGCTTACAGCTAAGCATAGCTTAAATGATCTGTATGGCGATGAAGTTAGCTTGGGTTTATCATCATATCAAAGGAAGTGTTTGGTGAATTTAGCCCTAGCTTTTCTCTATAGATTTCTTTGTTGATGAGAAGGTGCTTTACATAGTTTCTGGTTTCTTTAAAGGGTATTGTTTCTATCCATACGTCTAGTGGTAAAGCCGTTTCTTTCGGAATCCATTTTTTCACCCTGTGAGGGCCGGCATTATAGGCAGCCATGGCCAGAACTTCGTTGCCATCAAACCGCGTGACAAGTTGTTTTAGAAAGGTTGTACCAATATGAATGTTCTTTTCTGGGTTGAGTAAATCCCTGGAGCCTAGGTATGAAATATTATTCTTTTTAGCGACTCTTTTTGCCGTCTCGGGCATTATCTGCATTATTCCTAGCGCGCCAGCATGAGAGCGAGCATCAGGAGTAAAGAGACTCTCCTGTCTAATGAGTGCGAATATAAGCTCCTGATTTGTGAGGGTTCTGTTAGCGTAGGTGCTTACTTCGTGGCTGTAGCCCATGGGGAAGCGTAAATCGAAATTATTATGCGGTGTTGCTAAATTTGCTGCTCTAATACTTAAGCTGGGGCCACCCCAATCCTGCGCGAGTTCTGCAGCAACAAGCCGTTGTTCAGGGTTTAGTGATTGCATTGCATAACGCCATTCTCGACGGGCGTTTGTGTGTTGCCCAAGCACGTGAAATTCATAGGCGCGCCTAACATTTATTTGTTTGGAGGTGGTTTTTTTCTGGGATGGGCTGTTTTTAACGGGTTTTTTCACAAGGCTAAATTCCGCCTGCTCCCCATTTCTTGCCATGTGGCCGTAAAAGTTGGGTTTCTTGGCAAGCTTTTGAAGCGTATTCTCACTATCAGCAGGCGCTTCTATTTCCGCGAGTTGGAGGGTGCGGGCCTGCCAGTATTGCCAGCGATCGCTATTTAAAGCCTCTAAGGGTAGGGCGTTGATTTTTTTATTTGCTTTTTTCCATTCGAGATTGCGAAGAGATGTTCTAATATTAAGTTCATTTAAAACGGGGTCTAATTTATCTTTATTAGCAATTTCAAGCCATTTCTCTGCTTCAGGTAGAAACCTCACTGCGAGAATGATGGCGAGCTGCTCTTGATGAGGGGATACTTCGCTTGCGTTAAGTTTGTACTTTTGGGTGAGAGTAGAGATTAGATCGCCTGCCTTGCCAGGATTTTTGTAAATTAATCGAGAAAGGGCAATGTGAAAAATATCTTTCTGCTTTTCATTCATAGAAACGCCAAGGCTTTCTATTTTTTCAGGGTGCCTATATAGATTAATACCGAGTTTCGCTATTTTTTTATGGTTTTCAGGTAAATATTTTATTAGGTATTTAGCAAGTGATGGATGCCCATTTTTTAACGCAAGAATGTATCGATTCCACGCATAAGAACTATCAAAATGATCGGACTCTATCCACGCATTAAAAACCGGATCGCAGTTTTTTGGTTGGGATTTCCCAACTAACCATAAGTTTTTTATGTCATCGGAAGTGGATACTTTATCTTGAGTGTTGAGTAAAGCTTGTTGGAAATAGCAGCTTAATTTAATGTCCGTGCTGGGCGAGTAGTAGGCTAAAAATTCCTCCCATTTTTTTGCTTTTGCGAGAGAAAAAAGCTTCCTTGTTTTTAAGAAAATGGCAACAGGTACATCTGGGTTAGTGAGTATATATTCATCTATTTCTGTAGGAGTGACCTTGTTGATGCTGCTCCGGAGTTCGTGATATTTAATGTAGGGTAACAAAGGATAATTTCGCAACTTTTCCCTGGCTATATCTGGGTCTTTTTTGTTACCAGAATAAATGGCTCTTATTGTTGCAGTGTATAGCTGACGCTGCTTTTTTAGCGTAATTTCTTTGATAGAAACGGATGCATTGTTGGTTTGGGTATTAAGTGCGAATGCGTGACGGTTTTGTAAAAAATGGGGCGGCTGAATGCCCATGTTAAAACTGCGAATGTAATTATTTGGATGTAAAGAGCTGTATGCAAGTAGGGTTTCCGGTCTTAGTTTTATATAGGGGAGAGAACCGATATTTTCTGTTGATAAACCATTTTCTTGAGGGAGCTGAGGGCTGCTCATAAGGGGCAGTGGGACAACAAGAACAAGTAGGGTGAGCGCAAATTTTTTGATGATTCTATATGAAGTGTAAGTTATAACCATATAAAAAGCCTTCCATGCTTTTTGTGTATTTCTGGGCGTTCTCATTTAAAAGCCACCAGTAAAAGAGACATCGATGCGTCCTTGTTAAACCAGTAAGCAATTTATAGTATAAGCAGCACGTCGAGATATTTCCTTCCGCTGAAGCATGTTGTAATCAATAAAGCGTAACAATTTGTTAATGCGCCGTTAAAAATCTAAATTTAGTAGAGTAGAGGTGTAAGCATTGTTCATATTCCCGTAGTGTTATAGGAGTACATCTGTTTTTTGTTACAACGAAGTCAGGGGGCAAAGCAGGGGAATGCATATAGCCTGAATAAGCCCAGATGGCAGGCTGTCACAGTTTTAATGCTTATTTCCTATGACAGCTCTGTATTTGTAGTGATCTTGTATTAACGATAGGAAAGGTACCATTGGTTTATTTATTTATAGTATTAGTGTTGTTTACCATTGTAATTTCGGTTTTAAAACTGATGCCCACGAAGCGTGAGAGAATGCTAAGTAAGTTGCGAATCAAGGCGATCCATGATGGCATTAGCGTGAAAATCGTTTGGCTTAAAGAGCTCGACTGGATCACCGGAGGCTCCGTGCCAAGTCAATTTACCGCTTACCAGCACATTGGTGGAGAGCCCAGTCATCATGTTTGGCACTGTGTTCCGGTTGGAGATGAAACAACGGCGTGGCAGATTGAAGGGAACTTGGATTCTGGCGATATTATGCGGATTCGTGCACTAAAGAAAGCCCTTGCTGATCATCTTGTAGCAATAGAGCGACAGCCATCGGCGTTAATTGTATATTGGCAGGAATCGGAAGATCTATACTCAGATGTCTATCGGTATTTGTTTACGAGTGACTGAAAAACTTTCTTGCCATGTTTCGAATTATTCATTCATTTAACGTAACTATATCAGCTTGACCAGCTTGCGCTAAAATTTGTGCATAAGGGTGTTAAAACAGGGTCATTTATACCTGGGAACGCAATCTAAATAGCTGTCATTTAGCTTGGTTTTGGAGCCTAACTAAAATAGTTTGATGAAATTAATGCTCCTGATTGTGGTATTTTTCTAATAACAGCTATGCTTTTTTCCAACAATTAGCTTGACCAAAAGAATCGTTCCACTTATATATGTCGCTCTTTTTTCTAGTTATAACGGTTTGCTGTTGAGTGAATACCCTTGCAGCATGGCGTGTAAAGCTAGCCTAATCTACTGATTATCATAGAAAATATTATGTCAAAATCACTGGTTATTGTGGAGTCGCCAGCAAAGGCGAAGACCATAAATAAATATTTAGGGCCCGATTTCATCGTAAAATCCAGCGTTGGCCACGTTAGAGATCTCCCCGTGAGCGGCAGTGGAACAAAGTCCGTTGACCCTAAAGAGCGTGCACGGCAAGCCGCGATTACCAGAAAACTGCCCCCTGAAGAACGGGAAGCCCATAAACGCCGCAAGTCTCGAACGGCGCTTATCGCGCGTATGGGAATTGATGCTGAGAACAACTGGGAGGCGAATTATCAGGTTCTTCCAGGCAAGGAAAAAGTCGTTAATGAGTTAAAACGGTTGGCAAAAGACGCCGACACCATCTACCTCGCGACGGATTTGGATAGAGAGGGGGAGGCCATAGCCTGGCACTTACGTGAAGTGATTGGCGGGGATGAGTCCCGCTATCGTCGGGTGGTGTTTAACGAGATCACTAAAAAGGCAATTAACCAAGCGTTTACGGCACCGGTCGATCTTGATATAGACCGGGTTAACGCGCAGCAAGCCCGTCGTTTTATGGATCGGGTTGTCGGTTATATGCTTTCCCCTTTGTTATGGGAAAAAGTAGCGCGTGGGTTATCTGCTGGCCGCGTCCAGTCTGTTGCTACGCGCCTTGTAGTGGATAGAGAAAAGGAAATAAGGGCGTTTATTCCTGAAGAGTACTGGGAAGTATTTGCCGATACAACAACGTTAAAGAATGATGAAATCAATTTTAAAGTTGTAAAGGATGGGGGGAAGAATTTTCGCCCGGATAATAAAGCAACTACTGATGAAATACTCAAACGTCTCGAAACTGCTGAATTCAAGGTGGCTAAAAGGGAAGATAAGCCAACTCAAAGCCGTCCGTCGGCTCCCTATATCACCTCGACTTTGCAGCAGGCAGCCAGCACGCGCCTGGGTTTTGGTGTAAAGAAAACCATGATGATGGCTCAGCGCTTATATGAGGCGGGTTACATCACCTACAT
>JAESUE010000151.1 GCA_016763235.1 Pseudomonadales bacterium | reverse complement strand
GGTTGGACATGAATTGCAAAAAAATATCTAAAATATACCGACACTATAGTCATTATGGGGCTATATCGGCATAAAACTGTCCGGAGTATTGAAATAAGTGCAACTGAGGCAATGCCTACCTTCTTGTTCTGCTTAAATTTTAACGCAATCTGAACAGTGACAGGGTTCGCTGACAGGGTGCGCTGAATAGTTATCTTCATTTTATCGATAATGTCGGGTTATCTTGTTTGAATTCTTGAAATGGAATAGCCTAAAGGGACGAGTATTTGACGAAAAATGAGGTTGAATTGATGTTGAGAGCGCTGTGTTTGATTTGTTGCTGCTTCTTCTCTGTGGCTGTTACAGCGGGTTCAGTGAGGGAGTATTGGATTGCAGCTGAAAAAGTAGCATGGAACTATGCGCCCAGTGGCCTGAACAAAGTGATGCAAGCCAAGGGGCTGGGGCCTTGGGGTGAGCGATTGGTCTATGATAAATACCGCTACATTCAGTATCAGGATGCGAGCTATACAACGCGTGTTGTGCAGCCTGAGTGGATGGGCATCCTCGGCCCGCAAATTCGTGCAGAAGAGGGCGATAAAGTGCTTGTTCACTTTTACAATCGGGCAGATAAACCACTCTCGATGCACCCTCATGGTTTACGTTATGACCCGCAAAACGATGGTGCGTTATTTGATGCTTCGGCAAAATACCCTGCCAGCCATGTTGCTCCGGGGGAAAAGTTTACCTATCGCTGGCTGGTGAACGAAGGCGCGGCACCCGGCCCTGCAGATGGCAGTTCTATTGTTTGGGTTTATCATTCTCACGTTGATTCCGTCACAGAAATCTATGATGGTTTGATTGGTACAATCGTCGTGACACGAAAGGGTATGGCCCGAAGCCCCTCCGACCCTCGTCCTCGCGATATTGATCAGGAGTTCACTACCTTGTTTATGGTCTTCGACGAGGAGAATGGAGAAGAAGGCGGGTTAATGCACGCCATGAACGGCTACATCTCCGGTAATTTATCGGGTTATGAGGTGAATAAGGGAGAGAAAATTCGGTGGCATTTAGTGGGAATGGGCAGCGAGGTTGATCTTCATACTGCCCACTGGCATGGGCAAACCGTGTTGAATAACGGCCGCCGAACGGATGTGATTGAATTACTACCCTCAAGCATGACAAGTGTCGATATGCTGGCCGATAACCCCGGAACGTGGCTCTATCACTGCCACGTTACGGATCATATCGCCGCAGGCATGAGCACGCTTTGGCGCGTTAAGTAGTATCTATAACATTATGGGTATAGCAGGTTGCGTTCAACAGTGCGCCGAAAGTAAATGCGGGCGGCTGTTCTATACTAGATAACGATGGGTACACAGATCATCTAACGGGCAAGAATGGAAAACAGTCAATTCGAAAAATTTTGTCAGCAGGTGCTTTCAGGTGAGTGTTCGGCGCTTTTGAAAACACTGCCGCCAAGTGAATTGTTGTCAGTTTCCATTGATGAGGCAAGTAGCGATGCAGATCTTTATGCAGCGCTTCACTCCTTGCAAATGGATCCGCTTTTTCTGCAGTCTCCCTTGCAATCGTTACACTCATTTTTTCATTCTAATGAAAAAGAATGCCCCGGATTTTCCAGCAATGCACTCGGTAAGCTACTTTTTATAGATGGCTTATTTGAAAGCATGTCTCAAAATACACTTCTAGACGGTGTGCCAGCAGCCCCTTTGTTTCAATTGAAAATAATTGTCAGTAAGCTGTTTATAAGCGGAAAATTATTTAACGGTAATGAATCAAAAATAATTGAAAGGCTCATCAATTCACTGGCTGAAATGTTAATGGGTTGGTGGTTAGACGACTCAACCTTGAATGTGGAAAAGCGGAGCGCAGGTTTACATAAAATAACGGATGTTCTGATAAAGAACTATTTTGATGATAGTGGTTTACTTGAGCGCCAGACGAATGTTTTATATGAGGGAAAAGCACAGGAAGAAAGGCGGGCGTTAAAACTTGAAAAGCGCAGTATTGCCAGTGAACGTGGGCGCATGAGATTGCTTCACTGTGAGGAAGTTATTGCTGATCTTTATAATAGTCATTTTGTAAAAATTACCTTGCCTGAGGTTTTGTATGATCTGCTTCTAGGTTTATGGCATGAGGTGTTGCTGCGTATTTTATTGCAGAAAGAAGAGGATAATAGCTGCGAGCTTTTATGGAAGCAAGCCGCACAAGCAACCGGTTTGATGATGCGCTCAGTGCAAGCGGGTGCGCATTTGAAAAGTTTTTTTAGCCGCGCAGAAAATCTTGACGACGACCTTGCTCGAATCATGGAGCAAAACAAAGAAAGTAGAGACGATATCGAACAGGTTGTTAGTGTGTTGCACACAAGCCAAAAGCAAATGATTGAAAATAAGATTGATGGATATATTCAGCCGGAATTAATAAAAAAAGGGCGGTATTTTGAAAAGACACAATTATTAGTGAGCGCGCATCTCAAACTAAAAATTGCTGACTTAAAAATTGGAAATTGGTATTTTCATCAATGTTCGAATAGCGAAAAAAAGCTGCTGAAATTGGTACAAATTGAAGAGAAAATAGGTCGTGTATTATTTGTTGGCGTAAATGGAAAGCTGCTAGGGAAGTCGTTTGATGAAATTGTTTTCCATCTTGCTTCTGGGCAAATGACACCCGCTCAGAGAGGAGATTTCTTTTCGCAGCATGTTGATATAACGCTGCGGCATTGCTGGGATTTTATTGAAAATAAAGACAAGCTAGAAAAAACCCGCAAGCTGGCTGCCCTCAAGCAGCAGCGGGTTCAAAAAAGTGCAGCCGACCAGCAGGCGCTTGAAGCGAAAATTCGTGAAGTACACAGTTTAAGGCAAGCGCATGAAGAAGGCAGCTTGGCGGTGGAAAAACTCAGGGCAAGCGCTAAAAAAGTGGTTTCACTATTAACGCTGGGCGCATGGATTACCATTCAAAATGGAGAAGAATTACCGCAGCGTGCTAAGCTTGCGGTGAGGCTTGTGTCTTCTGGAAAACTAATCTTTGTTGATCGTTCCGGTATGCGCATTGCTGAATACCATAGCAAAGAATTGGTAGAGCTGGTCGTGACAGGACGTGTCGAAATTATTCACGAAGGGGAAGATTTTAATCGAACCTTGGCGGGAGTCATTGGGCGTTTGTCCTGACCCTAGGCGTAAAATAAGGAGGCTTAAATGGAGAAAAGTTCAGACGAGAGGCGAAGGGAATACCGTATGATGCAGGAGGTTTCTATCTTTCTTGAAACCGCAGCACCAACGCCTGGAGAAGATGCAATTGGCCAGCTGGCCTTATGTGGGTCGTTAGATGTTTCTCCCACAGGTTTGAGAATGAAGCTGGATCAATCGCTGACGCAATTTTCGATTCTTCAGCTGGCTATTCAGTTTGCAGATAAAACCCGCTTTCATTTGGTGGGCGAGGTGCGCTGGGTTAAAGATTGTGCCGAAGGTTACGAAGTGGGTTTTGAAATCCTTGAATCAGAACATACGGATTTCACAGCCTGGCAAACTCTTTTTGATAAGCCGGTTTGAAAGCCCGTTATTTGGCTGGCGTTCAAACCGGTGCGTTTTATTGTTACTGAAGTCAAGTTTCGGAGTTCAAAATGGCATAGAGAATTCCGTAGGTTGGGTAGAACGAAGTGAAACCCAACATGATGAATATCCACTATGACACCAGCTTTAAGAGCTAGCGCCCTATTTAATCCCGTAGCTATTTGAATTTAGACACCTAAATCACTCGTTGATCCGGCCATCAATTAAGTGACAACGCTTATTTCGAAATTGTTGGGTTTCACTTCGTTCTACCCATATATGGACCCACTTAGTTTTGCTATAACAAT
>JAESUE010000150.1 GCA_016763235.1 Pseudomonadales bacterium | reverse complement strand
TTATCGCCAATATTAAGCTCTAGCTCCTTCGCTGTAACACTATCCATAATGATACCGAAACCGCCAGGAGCAAGCACCTGAAGAGATGCGCCCGTGATGAAACTCTCTATTATTGAAACGTCCTTTTCATAATTTGGGTCTATGCCGGTAACAAAAGCAGGCTTAACGTGCTGATTTGCGCTTAACATGCCCTGTAGCTCAATAAAAGGGGCAGCACCTTGCACCTGGTCATCATTAATAAGCTGCCCAGCCAAGAACTCCCAATCAGCCAAAGGCTCGTAACTATATAACTTAGCTTGGGGGATAAGGCCTAAAATGCGCTGTTCAAGTTCTCGCTGAAAACCATTGATAACGGACAGAACAGTAATCAAAACTGCAATACTCAATGCCAAACCAAATATAGAAGAAAGGGAAATAAATGAAATGAAGTGGCTGCGTCGTTTTGCGCGGAGATAGCGCTGGCCGATATAAATTGACAGGGGTTTATACATGCCGCGCATTAAAGCATAAACTCAATTTAAAAAGAAATCACACGATACATAATTCGCCCGTACTGTGCTTGCCGAAGAAGTATAGATAAACTATTGTATTAAAAATAGAAACGTTTTATTTTGCCTTACTTCTCATCAACAGGAAAATTTCGCGTAAATTATTCGTGTCATCATGGCCAAAAGAACCCAACATCCAGAACGGCGACGCTTTTTCCGTATCGAAGACAGCGTATATTTACAGCTCGATTCAGATGGACAGGAAGACACCGTTTCAAAGCCCTCAGGGGCTGGAGAATCCGGTTTCTACCTTTATATCAACGAATTTAGAAAAATATCAGCAGAATCCAAGCGCCACCTTCATTTGGCCGAAAATACCGACCCCCATATTACTGCATACCTTCAAGCTTTAAACGACAAAATATCATGCTTAGCACAAGCTATATTGTTCAGTCAGGAAGAGCAGGAGTTAGAGGCTAACAGCTCTATTCAGTTATCAGAAGGCGGGTTTAGTACCTTATTGAGCCAGCCCTATGCTCGCGGGCAACGGCTCAAGTGTAAAATGATTTTGTACCCTAACAATCACATTATGTTTTTCTCTTCAGAAGTAGTTTATTGTCGACAGGAAGCAATACCGACCCCCGAGGGTTCTCAACCGCTTTACCGTGCTGGCTTCGAGTTTGTACATCTCAATGAAGGCGACGCTCAACTGTTAGCGCGACACATCATCAACAAGCAAGCAAATGAGCGCCGAAAAAAGCACTCGGAAGCTCAATCACCTGAAGAAAAACAACTTTAGATATGGCTGAATGCACCAGCAATAACCAAGGAATCATTAGTGCATATTTTGTATGCCCACGGGAATGACTTTCAAACTCACAGCCCTGTGAAATTATTTATAGCGACACCTGACCGCAGCTAGCCATTCGCAACTGCCTTTTTCACCTCATACCGATAGATCATTATAATCAACACGATTAGTCACTATTCAGCTCACGCTCAAATTTGAACGCAACCTGAACAGTTACAGAGTTCGCTGAATAGTTACCACGATTATAAATAAGACATCAAACACTTTTTCAACGGGCCTGTTTAATTAGCTTTCTTTTTCGCACACATTTTGAATTTCATCTACACCGCCTTTTCCATCCCGCTGTTTTAAAATCGGAATGGGCATCAAAAACACGGCAATTATGGCAATAAAATTTATTGCCATATATAGGTTAAAAGCCAAAGAGTAATTGCCATAATGATCAGCTAAAATACCCGCAGTAACAGGCCCAACTCCCGCTAATAACGTGACGACAAGCCCCCGTACCGCCATTAACTTCGCGTTATTTCCGACCCCGAAAAAATTAACCATGAGCGACGTAGAAGATACTGCCGCCATACCGTAACCAAGACCGAAAGTGAGTACGAATAAATAGACATGAATAGGATCAACAGCAATCGTTAAAAAATAATAACCAACGAGTTGCCCAATAAGCCCTATCATTAAAAGTTTTCGCGAATCAAATTTATCACCAAGCATCCCAGACATGAGCCGGGCACCCGCACCAATCGTGCCCTGAAAACCAAGGGCTGACCCAGCAAGCACGGGGTCAATACCCACATCTGTCAAATGCAAAACCAGTTGGCTGGTCACAATTGTTGCCCCCATTACAGAAGCACCTCCGCCAAGAAGGATAAGCCAGAAACTCGGATTTCTGAATGCCTGAGCCGTCGTCCAACTATCGGCAGTACGATAAACAGAAGGCGAAGCACTCTTGTTTGGATTCGCTGCAACTAAAACCTTCCCCCCATCAATCTCTTGACCAACATCGGAAGGCCTTTCTTTTACAACAAAAAAAGAAATAAGCGATGCTAGCAACGTACACCCAGCCATTGCTAGCCAAATATGCTGCCACTGCCCCGTTGCATCGATATAAATAGAGGCGGGAATAGCGCTTAATGCACCCAAACCACCAATACTCAAGAATATACCTAAAGCCAGCGAGCGACGATGGTGAAACCAGTTGGCAATTAACTGATTTCCTGGAATGACCGTTTGCATAGCCATTCCAACGCCCATTATGACGCCTGCCCCAATATAAAACTGCCACAACGATGTCGTATAGCATGTGATGACAGCCCCTGTGGCATTAAAAAAACCGCCATAAAAAATAGTCATTCGACACCCGATACGATCAATGACTCGCGCCACCAGGGGACCGGCTAAACCGTAAATCATTGCTATTAAAGCAAAACCAAAGCCAACCTGCCCGCGAGACCAACCAAATTCCTCAACCATCGGCGGCAAAACCACCCCGACTCCCGAGAAAGTTAATCCTATTGCGAGAAAATAGATCGCGCTGAGCCCAGCTAAGAGCTTCCAACCATAAAACATTGCTTGTTACCAAATAAGGGGCTTTTAACCTAGCTCAATGACCTAATAGAACTTTTATTATTTAACGGATTAATTTAGATCAAATATAAGAAGAAGCGCAAAAACATAGAGCAAGCGAGAGATAATTGCAAGAACTCAAGGAAAAGCGCCGCTAGAGTTTCCCCTAGGCGCCATTGAAACAGAGCAGTACTTACTGAGGTTTTTCCGGAGAAAGAGAGATACCACTGGTATCGATAGACACCACGGGCCTTTTTGGTTTTTCAACCAAGATATCTGCGCCGACTGGCGCTACACTGATTTTGCTGATATCGACCGAAACGAGAGGCCGGTTATCTTTTATTTGATTCATATCGGAGCCAAGTGGCGCTAAACTCCAGTCATCATCTGGTTCAGAATCGTTTGCTACAGCAGGCATTTCATTCGAAGGAGCGCCAAGTGTATTATTAAGCCCTGATGACGAGCTAGAAGACGTTTGCAGCTCCTCAGTCCCCTCTAATGGGTTAAGGGAGGATAGTAAACCAAGTTTTTTAAGCTGGGCACGAAACATCATGCCTTCGCGATAATCAACGCCTTTCTTTAGGGCTACTGCCTTGCCACTGAATAGCGCATCAAGCCGCATTCCAGTCACCTTAAATGCATCCGAAAAATTTTTCTTAGCGACCTCCGGATCCATGCCGCGAATAACTTCCCCTGCAAAAATAATATTGTATTTTTCTTCACTCATCATGCAAACCCGTATATTCCGCCATCAAAAAGACAAACCCTGTTTGCAATTATAGTTGCATTTGGCTTCTGCGGCCTGCTGCGCCCATCAATTTTAAACGCCAATTTCTATTTTTAGGCGTTCATCCTCCACTTTTACAGACTTCAACATTCGTTTTGCAATTTTTTGTTTCCTATCGTCTTCATCAAATTTAAAAATAGATATATCAGAAAGAGCGCTTTTCATTATACTCTCGAACAACCCTCTCACCTCTTCCTGATAGCTCTTTGGCAACCCGCGCACTTCAAAATTCTTCAGCTCCGGATCAAAAAAGAAAAACTCCCCAGTGGAGCCGAGATAGTCAATTTCACCATGAATTAGACCTCGACCTTCCGCCTTAAGTAAGCCAGGAATGCTCACTTTTAAGGAAACTTCTACCCCGATCCTATCTACTGTTCCCGGCGGAATCACTACAATCGGATCGAACACCTTAAACACAAAAATAAATTTTTTGACCTTGATAGGGAAAACCCCCGTGATTCGCTTTTGCAAAACCTCCGGACCAAATTCTATTGTATAACTAGGTAGCAGCCTAGTGAGCACTTGCCACATTGCAATGAAAATTCCTTTGATTTTTCCCATTAAAAACCTCCTGTTTTTAGGCATTTCGTGCGCTCATTTAAGAATGATGCGCCGACTTATTGTTGTATTTATCATGCATTCTAAATGTTTTTTGAGCTTTCAGTAAGTGTTAGCAAAATGAGCTAATAAATAAACATCATGGGTACAAATCGAGAGACATGAATCAAACGCAACGATTGTGCACCTATTCTTTATGAGCGCACCTACAGAAAAACCTAAAGCGCACAAAATAAACCAATGAAATCAGTCAACTATTCAGCGAACCTTGTAACTGTTCAGATTGCTTTAAAATTTAAGCAGGACAAGTCGAAAAATGATCATTTATACGTATAAATATCATTTTTTAACGCCCTTATACGCAACGTGGGGCGCGATCTGAATAGTTACAAATTAGTTTTCTATAATAAAAAAAGGGGCCCCGAAGGCCCCTTTTCAAACTTTAATTAACTCACGTTAATTTATTCCTTATTTTCTCCTTTGCAAGGGGTAAAGCATCCTTATATTTATCGATAAGCAGTAACAAAGGAACAAAAAATAGAAAATTAACCACCAACGCCATGAAAATGGTGAGCGATGTCAAAACCCCCATATTTGCATTGGGTGTAAAGTGAGAAAAACCTAAAATACCAAAGTTCGCAGTTAAAAGAATGGATGTGAATAACAGAGCCACGCCAACATTTTGAAAGGCGTATCTCACTGCCGCTTCAGTATCATAACCATTCTCTCGCTTTGCCCTTATATATTTACTAAGAAAGTGAACGGTATCATCCACCACAATGCCTATAGTTAAACTGGAAACTATGGAAACAGCCATTCCCACCTGCCCAACAAAAAAGCCCCAAATACCGAAGGTCATCGCTGCGGGCAGAAGATTTGGTAGCAAACTGAGTAAGCCGTATTTTACAGAGCGTAATGCAAATATCAGCAATGCAGAAACCATCAACAAAGCAGTAACCGTTCCTATAAGCATGCTCTTAATGTTATCAATGGCAAGAGTGCCAAAAATCAGATCCAAACCTGTACCACGGCTTACCATATAACCAGGCATATTTTGCTTGATCCACTGATATGCTCTTTCCTCAAATTCTATCACTTGCTGGGAAGAAAAGTTTTG
>JAESUE010000149.1 GCA_016763235.1 Pseudomonadales bacterium | reverse complement strand
TTCCACACAATGCAGTGGAATACTTCGTTTCCTACTATGACTATTACCAGCCCGAAGCGTATGTCCCCTCGTCGGACACCTTTATTGAAAAGGATGCGGCAGTTAATCAGCATATCGAGCAGATGCGCCTGTCTGCCACCAAAGCACTCCTAGAGCGACGAGACTGTATTATTATTGCCACCGTATCCTCTATTTACGGACTGGGTGATCCAGAATCCTATCTAAAAATGGTCATGCACCTTGATAGGGGCGATAAAATTGATCAAAGGGACGTATTGCGACGCCTGGCTGAGCTGCAATACACGCGTAATGATGTGGATTTTCTTCGCGCCACCTACCGCGTGCGGGGTGATGTTATTGATGTATTCCCCGCAGAATCAGAACGATTAGCAGTGCGAATAGAGCTGTTTGATGACGAAGTAGAGCAGCTCAGCTTTTTTGACCCGCTCACCGGTGAAATCATTCGACGGGTGCCACGTGTCACCATCTTTCCCAAAAGCCACTACGTGACCCCGCGAGAAAAGCTACTGGAAGCCACCGAACACATACAAAATGAGCTGAAAGAACGCCTGCAGTACCCTCGGGAAAATAATAAACTGGTAGAGGCCCAGCGGCTTGAACAGCGCACCCGTTTTGATCTGGAAATGATTGTGCAACTGGGGTACTGCAACGGCATCGAAAACTACTCGCGCTACCTTTCCGGACGGCCTCCTGGCGACTCGCCCCCTACCTTGTACGACTACCTGCCCGATGATGCACTACTGGTGGTGGATGAATCCCACGTCACCTTGCCCCAACTGGGTGCCATGTACAAAGGCGATCGCTCCAGAAAAGAAACACTGGTGAACTACGGTTTTCGGCTGCCGTCAGCATTGGATAATCGCCCCATGCGCTTTGACGAATGGGAAAAAAATGCCCCGCAAATGATCTTCGTTTCCGCCACCCCTTCCGTCTATGAAGCAGAACATGCCGGACAAATAGTCGAGCAAGTCGTTCGCCCAACCGGATTATTAGACCCCGAAATTGAAGTGCGGCCTGCCTCCACGCAAGTCGATGACTGCCTATCGGAAATTCATCGACGGGTGCGCAGTGACGAGCGCGTATTAATCACCGTGCTTACCAAGCGCATGGCCGAAGATCTCACCGACTACTTATCCGAACACCAAGTGCGCGTTCGCTACCTTCATTCAGATATCGACACCGTAGAACGAGTGGAAATTATTCGCGGCCTTCGTTTGGGCGACTTTGATGTATTAGTGGGAATTAACCTCCTGAGGGAAGGGCTGGATATGCCGGAAGTATCCCTTGTGGCAATTTTCGATGGAGATAAAGAAGGCTTTCTTCGTTCCGAACGCTCCATGATCCAAACCATTGGCCGCGCAGCAAGGAACATCAACGGAAAAGCCATACTTTATGGCGAGCGAATCACCAAATCCATGCAAAAAGCCATCGACGAAACCAAACGTCGCAGGCAAGTGCAACACGAATATAATATTGAGCATGGCATCACCCCCAAAGGCCTGAAAAAAGAAGTTCTTGATGTTCTTGAGGGGGCATACAGCTCAGCCGCAGAAAGAGGTAGGAAAATATCTGAGCCACGCAAAGCGTATAATCACGAAGTGGAAGATATGACCCCTAAGCAACTTGCCAAACACTTGAATAAGCTAGAAGATAAAATGATCAACCACGCAAAAAACCTAGAATTTGAAGAGGCTGCAAACATGAGGGATGAAATTAAGCACCTAAAAGAACGCGCCTTTTTATAGTTTGAACATGCCTATAACACAATGGGTATGAATTTTAATAAACCATCCCCCGTAACAACGCGGAACCATTAGGAGAAGATCGAATTGAAAATTTTTATCATCATCGCAGTCATTGCTGTCGGCGCATTTGTGTATTGGAAAATGTCTGGCTCCCAAAAAGCAGCAAGCGAAAACATTGAAACGGGCGAAGAGTTCTTAGCCAAAAACAGTCAGCTTGAAGGCGTAAAAACCACCTCCTCCGGCCTGCAATACCTGGTTCTAAGCGAAGGCGAAGGCAGCGTTCACCCTACCGCAAAAGATCATGTAAAAGTGCACTATCACGGCACGTTAATCGGTGGAAACATCTTTGATAGCTCGGTAGATCGAGGCAAACCCATTTCATTCGGCTTGAATCGCGTTATAAAAGGTTGGACAGAAGGCCTGCAACTTATGGTCGTCGGAGAAAAAACACGCCTATTTATTCCCAGCAAACTGGGCTACGGAAACCGAGCGACCGGCGGGATTCCCGCAGGGTCAGTGCTGATTTTTGATGTGGAATTATTGGGAATTAATGAATAAAGTCAGTTGTAACTACTCAGCTCACGCTCAAATTTGAATGCAATCTGAATAGTTGCACAGAGTTCGCTGAGTAGTTCGTGTGTTTTTAAATAAACAAAGCATACGTCATCGTAAATTTGTTGTTTTTCCATGTGAATTAAATGGATGTCCTTTAATATTCTACTTTTGATCGCAGTTATTTTTCGGGGGGGGCAAGCTACCACCTCTTGGGAATGTTTTTGTACTGAAGCCTTATCTATCATTTAGCAATAGATAAGGCTTCAGTTGTTCCACTCGACGATGGACACCGTCAATCAAGTTTTTGTGGAAGGCTTGGCCGAGTGCTGTGGCGCCTTTATCGTTTGATTCAATACCTGCTCCACGGCTAACACTTTTTAGTGGCCGCGCAGCTTTCCCTGAAAGCAAAAATAGCAATTTATGTATTGCTTTATGCTGAGATCTCTCTCCATATACCAAAAAGCTACTTATTAGTTGCTTTTATATAAAAAGAAACTAATATGTTTCTTATATTGATAAAGCAACATATGTGTTTCCATAATGAAATTATTACTTGAACAGCTAAAAAAACGCAGGTTAGCCCTCGGTCTAAAGCAAAAAGACATGATGCTTCGTATTGGCGTATCGCGCCAGCAGTACCAGCAATTAGAGTCCAAGGGCAATCCTAGACTAAACACCCTTGAACTTATTGCCAAAGGGCTCAAAAGCGAATTGATGCTAATTCCTCAAGAAAAGCTAAACATCGTAAAAGCAATTCTAGAGAATGATGAGTCCCTAGCTCCGACACTAAAAAATAAAGATTCCAAACAGAGCGATGAAAATACACTCGCAAATGATCCGTGGAAGAATTTACTAGGGGGCGATGAATGACCCCAGATAATCAAATAGACGAAATGAATGTTCTTGAGCTTACCCTGCATGGCAAGCTCGTGGGGTATTTAGCTGGTTTTCAAAATGGGCGCAATGTTTTGAGCTTTGCGGATGAGTTCAAAGAGGATCCTTCACGCCCAACATTCAGCCTGATTACACACCCGAATTTTTCCAATTCAGAAAAGCTCATGTTAGAGCCATGGGCTAAAAATCAGAGACTACACCCCGTCTTATCCAATCTACTCCCAGAAGGTGCATTGCGAGAATTGATTGCTCAAGGTTTAAAAACCCATATCGATAATGAATTTCAGATTTTTTCATATCTCGGACAAGACCTGCCCGGTGCATTGGTGGCCACACCAATGGAGCCTGATGATGTGCCAGAGAGTGTATTGAGCACCCATGGCAAAGCCAAAGCTATAAAATTCAAAGGTGACGATAAAGAAAATAAATTCTCCCTAGCGGGTATTCAAATGAAATTTTCCATGAAGGAAAAGGATGGCCGCTATAACCTGACTAAAAATGGCGAGCTGGGTGACTGGATCATCAAAACCCCATCCACCAAATATAAGAACGTGCCTCTAAACGAATATACAGCGATGTCCTTGGCTGCTTTGGCAGGTGTAGACACCCCTGACATTAAACTCGTTAAACTAGACAAGCTGGATAATCTGCCGCAAATCAATCTACCGAACGAAAAATTAGCTTTTGCCATTAAACGTTTTGATCGTGATGGCAATACGAGAATTCACATGGAAGACTTTGCACAAGTCTTAGTGAAGTACCCGCATGAAAAATACAACTCTGCCAATTATGAACAAGTTGGGAAAGTGGTTTACGGTTACTCCGGTGATGGATTAGCCGATGCCCAGCAATTTGCCAGACGATTGCTAGTGAATATATTGCTTGCAAATGGCGATGCCCATTTAAAAAATTGGAGCTTGTTGTATCAAGATCAAGTTACACCAAGACTATCTCCAGCATACGATATTGTAACGACCAGCGTTTATATTGATAATGAAACAAAATATGCCTTGAATCTGGGTAAAACTAAAGAGTGGCATTCAGTGACTATGGACAATTTTAAATCTTGGTCTGAAAAATCCGGTATTCCTTGGCGTGCGATCAAGCCGCATATTGAAGACTCTATGGAAAAAGCGCGTTCATTATGGCCTGAAGCTTTGAAAGATTTGACCATGGATGAGGAACATAAGGAAAAGCTCAAAGCCCACTGGCTTAAACTTCAAACAGATTTTCGGATAGAAAGAAAGTAATACGTTATCGTGAGTGCCCATTAATACGGGTAACTCCAGAACCACATTCACTTGCTCATAATGCTCCCACACCAACAGGAGTTTATCGATAATTGGGGTCAGAGTAGTATTTATTTTAATGATAATTGGGGTCAGAGTAGAATGGCACTTAAATAAGGGCATAACCTTAAAAAAACA
>JAESUE010000001.1 GCA_016763235.1 Pseudomonadales bacterium | reverse complement strand
TCTACAGCAACCACCGCGCTCGGTGCGAAAGGCAGTATCGCCGTTGCTAACACCGTCATTGCTACGTTTGCTGAAGCAGTCGCTCCGGCAGCATCACTCATGGTATAGCTAAAACTATCCGCGCCGAAATAAGCCATATCAGGCGTATAAATGACACTTTTCTGGTCTGCAGCAATTTGTAATACCCCGTGACTCGCTCCGCTTACGCTGGCGATAAACAATGCACTTGCCGCATCATCAATATCGCTATCGTTCGCCAAAACCGCCATGCTTAGAGAGGTATCTTGATCCAAGCTGAAGCTTTCGCCATTCGCCATTGGCGCATCATTTATTCCACCGACTGTAATATTAACCGTCGCTTGTGATGTGCCGCCGTTACCGTCACTAATGGTATAGCTAAAAGAGTCTGAGCCATAAAAGTTAGCAGCCGGTGCGTAGTTAATCTGCCCACCGCTAATAGCGGCAGAACCATTTGCCGCTAGGCCTACCGAAACGAGACTTAAACTGTCGCCATCAATATCGGTATCGTTTAAGAGAACAGCGATACTCACTTGCGTATCTTCCGCCATCGTCACCATATCGTTACCCGCCAATGGTGGGTTATTAACAGGTTCACCAATAACGGGAACCACCGAGCCAGAGATAAAATACTGCCCCATGCTGCCGTAGCGACTGTAGGGCGTAACGCTGTTACCCACGGCTTCGATGGACAAGTAATACATACCCGCCGCAACGTTTAGTTGAATTTGCCCCTGTGTTTCGTTTAAGGGATCAGATACCGCGACAGGAGAAGACATATTCTGCGCATCGTACAAGGCGAGCCGCAAATCAAGGTTTGCGCCTCTGAGGTTATCAAGGTAATAAGCATCCCAGGCTGGTTTAACATTGATATTGATACTGCCCGCTGCAGTCTCAAAGGAAAAGAAATCAACATCGCTGCTTCGGTCTATCACCCCTTTATTGTCAAGTTGGCTATTACCGGGGTCAGTTTGAGGATTGCTTGCGGTAATGCTGCCATCACTTGCCACCAATAGCGGTGTAGCACCTGCGTAAGCGTTATCATGATCATCAAAGCGATACCCCAACTTACTGCTTAAAATGGCCAAGTCATCCTGCGTATTGTTTGCATCGGCATATTCCCCCTTACTCCACTGCGTAACACTGGCGTAATAACCGACCCCCATGATTGGAGCCCAAGACACATAACCAGAACCGTGGCCTGTGTAGTAACCGGCGGTACTGGTACCATCGTGGGAGAGCGCAAGGTTATGGCCAAATTCATGAGAGGCCGCTTCCGCCATATAAGCAGGGTAACCGGAACCCAAATTATTGTAGTAAACCAATGCGGGAGAGTAAGAGGTATAGTAACTTTCACCAAACACGCCAACATAAGCCACACCCCCCGCCCCTTGTGCAGGCATGGGGATACCACTGGCATCAACATCGCGCGTAAATAATAAACGGCCCACCGTAGGCCCAAAATTCACCGGGTCTTCGGTGGTGACATCCACATCAAACGCTGCGTAATCTTCCGCGATGCGATGCCAGGTTTCTGCGATGCGATCACGTTCCAGCTGACTAAAAGAATAGGGGTCACCATCCAGATCAAAAGCCTGCGCATTAAGTGGTGTTGTACTGCCGTTGTTCCAGCCCGTATTCTGAATCACGTGACCGTCGAAATCCAAGAACACCACCCGCGTTGCACCGGGGCGACTATGCAAAGCAAAAACTTCCGTGCTTGTCATTGCGGTACTGGCCACAACAGTTGTATCAGACCCCGCTGTGGCTTGCGGTTCATTCAGAATGGTTTGATCACTGTCGATTGGATTAACCGTAAAGGTGTCGCGATAAAAAATGCCACCCTGCGCATCGACTTCCAAGAAGTCGAAATCGGCTGGGGGGAAAGAGAAGCGCTGCAACCATTTCAAGGCCTGTTTCTGCGCAGCGGCTGGTAATGTCTCAATACGTGAACGCAATTTGCCCGGTGGTAAATCCATCAACCCAGCAGGTTGCCCAATACCAAACTCGTGTTTTGCGGCAGAATGGGGAGAGGCAGGGTTTGCATTTAATACAGAGGGTGCGAGGGAAAAAGCCAGCGAGCCAACTAAAAGAGCTTTGTGAAAGCTTCTCATTACTGTTATCTCCAATACTATAAATTAAGGTTAAAACCTTCGTATAGCTGGGCTAAAAAGAGATAACAGTACAAAACCTTTGCCCAAGAACTATTTTCTCCCAGGCAAGGGATCGGTACAGTTGCCAAGTCCTCTCTGCGCAGCTCCTTTCGGTAACCGTTCGACCTGGTATTCCAGGCACTGGTTTTGCGTCCCCGCATCGCTACGGGTTTGCCTTTATCGTGGAGCAAGCTTGCACTTGGCACGAAATGAAAGAGTAAAGGTTGCTGATATCACCATGAACGTCTTCGCGTATGGTTAAAATATATACAGCAGTTCTCATGCCAATTTGAGACCTGGCGCACAAAAAAACCGTGACCAAGGTCAAGCTTTCACCCAGTAATGAGCAAATTCAAAGCAGACAAAAAAGAAGTTTGAAAGCCTTAAGAGCCAACTCCAGAAACGTGAAATGCCATCTATTAGACGAATTTCAAGCTTATTTTCATCCACTTAGGGGCTTTACCCTGATTTTGATCGGGTTTTATGCTCAACAAGGTGTTTATGTCACGTTGAGAGAGATCAATACTATCTCAAGCGTTAGAAGCAATAACTTCACATAACAAAAAACGAAACCCTTGCCTGCTCAAAATTGAAAACACAGCTGCGTCACAAACTGACAAAAATTGCGGATGCTGACAAACTTCAGCCATTTTCGCTAAGCGCAGATAAAACGCGCAAGCTGCCTGCTAACGACAAAGATAAGAGCCAAACCATGAGCGGCCATTTTGATCGTTAAAATACTCACGACCACTGCAAACCACACACTTCCCCATCACGATATCATCGAAAATCACACTGGCTGTGCGTTCACTTGCGCCATAACTACATACAGTGGCAACAAGTGTTCTTCGCGAGGATGGGCATAACGTGCAACGGGCGCCTTCTGCCAGTTTATCAAGCATTTTCGACGCGTGACTTCTTCTATGTTTTCGTCGGGACAGGTCTCGACCAGCCAATCGTGAAAGACTTCGTTCCCTTCATCTCTGCCAAACTTAGGCCGCATCAATGCCTGCATATTATGGAAAGGCAAACTCGAGCCAATAATTAGCACATTATTTTTACGCAGCTGCCCAATAGAACATCTATGGGTGGTCTTTAGTTTTTACTTCTCTAATAAAGATACGGCTTCTCGCTTGAACTCGCTGCTGAATGTTGCTCTTGGTTTTCTGGCCATTCTCGCTCTCCTTTGGGGGAATTCTGCCCCCTTTAAAGAGTGTGCGTCAAACCGGGGTAGGATTAGGGTGTCCCCTAGTATTCCCGCTATTCCACACCGATTTAAAATTACTTTAATTAAGTGTAACTATTCAGCGAACCCTGTAACTGTTCAAATTTGCGCAGAACAAGGCGAAAAATGTGCGTTTATACGCATAAATGATCATT
>JAESUE010000148.1 GCA_016763235.1 Pseudomonadales bacterium | reverse complement strand
TCAACATAGCCCAAGGTGCCGGAAATACTGTGTTGGTAATCAAAAAGCAGGCGGTTCTCTCCGCGCGAGGTCAATAGATGGAGGTGATACCGAATCTCCCAAAGAAAGTTTTGGCACTCGTTGAGGGTGTCGTGTTCCGTTTCAGAGATAAAGCCTTTTTCGACAAGGCCGGTGAAATCACTAACGTCAAAGTGGCGCTTGGCAACCCAGCCTATGGTTTGAATATCACGCAGGCCGCCTGGGGCATTTTTGATATCAGGCTCCAGATTATATTCAGTGTTATTGTGCTTGGAGTGCCGTTGTTTTTGTTCGCGAAATTTTTCTAGGAAAAAGAGTTTGTCATCCCAGGTTTGATCTGAGGCGATGATTTTATTCAGCTTATTAAATAGATTTCTTGGGCCGCGAATCAGGCGTGCTTCCATCAATGAGGTTGCGATTGTGAGGTCGTGACGGGCGTTTTCCAAGCACTCATCCAGGCTGCGAACACTGTGGCCAATGTTAAGGCCGATATCCCATAGTTTGGTGAGAAAGAGCTCTAAACCGGGATCAAAGCTTTTATCCTTGTCTTCCTTTATAAGTAGCAGGATATCGACATCAGAGTGGGGGTGGAGTTCTCCTCGACCATAACCCCCTACGGCCAATAATGCGATGCCGTTTGAGGGGGAAAGGTTGGCTTGGCACCAGAGGTAGCTTAGAACCTGATCTACCAGCCAAGCGCGTTTTTGAATAGCAGTAGTGACTGGGCCGCCAGCTACAAAAAAACCATTAATCTGGTTTTGGGATTCAGCTAGATACGTCCGTATAAAGGCGATATCGTTGTCAGTATTTAGAACGCCATCATGAAAGTCGGCCAAATCAAAGAGTTCTGCAGATTTTACTGCTTGAGGCGTATTGCTATCTGGCATTGAGTTCCTGTCGTGCATGTTAATAAAATGTCGATCGAGCTTTAGCGGCTACCGAGGTTTTTCTTAACCGGCTTCTGTGCGACTGAAGTTTTCTTCACTTCGCAACGTGAGCACTTCGTATCCTGTTTCGGTAACAACGAGAGTATGTTCCCATTGCGCAGAAAGCTTCCGGTCTTTTGTGACAACGGTCCATTCATCTGGCAGCAGGCGAGTTTCCTTGCGACCTTGATTGATCATGGGCTCAATAGTGAAAGTCATGCCGGGAGCTAGCTCAAGGCCGGTGTTTGCTTTGCCGTAATGCAGTACCTGAGGCTCTTCGTGGAAGACCTCGCCAATACCGTGACCGCAATACTCTCGCACGACAGAAAAACGTTCTCCTTCGGCATACTTCTGAATGACAGAGCCGATATCTCCAAGACGTACCCCAGGTTTTACGAGTTTGATGGCTCGATACATGCTCTCTTGTGCAACATGAATGAGGCGTGTTGCCACAATAGATGGCGTACCAATCGTAAACATCTTGCTGGTGTCCCCGTGGAACCCGTCCTTTATAACAGTAACGTCTATGTTGATGATGTCACCATCTTTGAGAACGCGTCCTGCATCTGGAATGCCATGGCAGATTACATTGTTGACGGATGTGCAGATGGACTTAGGGAAACCGTTGTAGTTCAGCGGGGCGGGGATTGCATCAAGCTCCTTGGTAATGTAATCGTGGCAGATACGGTTGAGTTCCTCGGTACTGACCCCTGCATTTACGTAAGGCGTGATCATTTCAAGAGTTTCCGCCGCCATACGGCCTGCAACGCGCATTTTTTCTATTTGTTCAGGAGTTTTGATGCTAACTGTCATAAGATCCTTGAATAATGGGGTGGATTACAGCGCTTTGAGCTATCTTAGATTAGTGGCGAAGACTACCGCATTTCGTGTAACAATTCAGTTGAAATTATGCGTTTTGATTGTTGCGTAATCTGATTTGTGGTATAAAGCCGCGCTCGCTTCGTCCTTTGTAAAAAAGGCAGTGAGTAACAAAAATCGCACATGCATCGGCACGCTACTCCGGGTGCCTCTCTCTCGAAGGTGAGACAGGGGTTGGAGAGTGGGATGTATGGAGGTTTAACCCAAACTAAATAAGGTAATGAAAATGTCTGACGTAAGTATGCGTGATATGTTAAAAGCGGGAGCTCACTTTGGGCACCAGACTCGCTATTGGAACCCAAAAATGAGCCCCTATATTTTCGGTGCTCGTAATAACATTCATATCATTAACTTGGAAATTACACTTCCAGCGTTTAATGAAGCACTCGCCATTGCAAAAGCGATGGGGGCTGACAACAAGAAAGTTTTATTTGTGGGTACGAAACGTTCTGCCAGTAGCTTGATCAAAGAGCATGCCGGCCGAGTTGGTATGCCTTATGTTAACCACCGCTGGTTGGGTGGAATGCTTACAAATTATAAAACCATTCGTCAATCTATCCGTCGATTAAAAGATCTTGAAGGCCAGAAAAATGATGGCACCCTAGAGAGTCTGACTAAAAAAGAAGGCTTGATGCGTCAGCGTGAGCTTGAAAAGCTCGATCGTGGCCTAGGTGGAATTAAAAACATGGGCGGTCTACCCGATATATTATTTGTAGTAGACGTTGAGCACGAGCGTATTGCCGTGCAGGAAGCGAACAAGCTTGGTATTCCTGTTATCGGAATCGTTGATACTAATAGCAACCCTGACGGGGTTGATTTCGTTATACCAGGAAATGACGACGCTATCCGTGCCGTACAGTTGTATATCGAAAGCATGGCTAATGCATGTTTTGACGGCCGCGCAGAAGCTTCTGGTCAGCCAGTTGTAGAAGGTGAGGGCTTTGTTAAGGCAGAGCAAGCAGCAGCCGAACCTGCCGCCACTGACGAGGGTGGAGCAGAGGCAGCAGCCAAGGGTTAGCACTGTTAGATTAAGGTTTTAAAAAAGGGGGCGTAGCCCCCCTTTTTTTAACTGGCAAATGTAGCAAGCGGGGGATTCATTACCCCAAAATGGCAATTTGGAATAAGAGCAGGTGGTTTCGTCTGCTGCTTAAACACCGTATCGGATTAATTGAATAGTGAGGATAGTATCATGGCTGTGACAGCATCAATGGTTAAAGAGCTTCGTGAGCGTACCAGCTTAGGCATGATGGAATGTAAAAAAGCATTGGTAGCCACCGACGGTAATATAGAAGAGGCGATTGATAACCTACGCAAATCAGGCAAGGCTAAAGCGGCTAAAAAAGCAAGTCGAACAGCGGCTGAAGGGGCTATAGTTGTTAAAAGTTCCGCCGATAACAAAATTGCATTGATGCTTGAAGTTAATAGTGAAACCGACTTTGTTTCGCGTGACGAAAATTTTCAAGATTTTGTAGACCTTGTGGCGAGTCGCGCATTGGAAACCAAAGAAACTAATATAGAAGCGCTTATGGCTTCGCCCGCTGAAGAAGGTGGTTCTTCAACTCTTGAAGAAGCGCGCCTTGGCTTAGTGCAAAAAATTGGTGAAAATATCCAAGTGCGTCGTGCTCAACTTGTTGAGGCAGAAGGCGTTGCAGGTAGTTATATTCATGGCGGCAGAATAGGTGTTGTTGTTTCCTTAAAAGGTGGCAATGTTGATCTAGGTAAAGACATTGCGATGCATGTAGCGGCATCTAATCCACTGGTTGTAAACCCAGAAGATGTAGCAAAGGATGTTCTGGACAAAGAAAAAGAAATCTTCTCTGCTCAAGCTCGCGACAGTGGTAAGCCTGAAGCAATTATTGAAAAGATGATTGTCGGTCGCGTCAAAAAATTCCTTGCTGAAGTGAGCTTGGTAAATCAGACTTTTGTTAAGGATCCAGATACTACAGTGGGTAAACTGGCAGAAGATGCAGGTGCAGAAATTTTTTCTTTTACCCGCTTTGAGGTGGGTGAAGGCATAGAGAAAGAAGAAGTTGATTTTGCTGCAGAAGTGGCTGCCCAAGTTAAAGGTAGCGCATAATTACGAGCTTCTCTTGGGCGCTGGAGTGAATCTCAATGCTGCAGCGTCCAAGGTTCCTTTCTACAAACAAACCCTCTTAAAGGCTTGCATGCCAGAATGCTTTTCCAGCTAGCTCTCTCTTAATAAAATCGACAGGAATTTATGAGCATCAAAGACAAAAACCCCAGATTTCAACGAATTTTATTGAAGCTCAGTGGTGAGGCATTAGCCGGTGACAAAGGGTTTGGTATCGACCCCTCAATTCTCGACGCCTTATCCCTTGAAATTGGACAGCTTGTTGGCATTGGTGTGCAGGTGGGTGTTGTGCTTGGTGGGGGAAACCTCTTTCGAGGGGCCGAATTAAATAAAGCGGGTCTTGATCGGGTCACTGGCGATCACATGGGCATGCTGGCAACCGTAATGAATGGCCTTGCTATGCGAGACTCCTTAGAGCGTTCCAATATACCTACCAGACTGATGTCGGCGATTCCCATGAGTGGCATATTAGAGCACTATGACCGTCGTAACGCAGTACGTTACCTTGAGGATGGTGATGTGGTTGTGTTTGCTGCAGGAACTGGGAATCCTTTTTTTACAACTGATACAGCTGCCTGTTTACGCGGCATTGAAATCGATGCAGATCTTGTTTTAAAGGCAACAAAGGTTGACGGTGTTTATTCCGATGATCCTGTTAAGGTGCCTGATGCAGTATTTTATTCCTCTTTAAGCTACGACGAAGTATTGGATAAAAAGCTCGGTGTAATGGATCTTACCGCCATTTGCCTAGTGAGAGATCATGATATGCCGGTGCGCGTTTTTAATATGGCAAAAGCAGGCACTTTAACCAAGATTGTTGTGGGTGGAGACGAAGGAACTCTAATTTCAGGAGCGAAAAAAAATGATTGAAGAAATTAAAGACGATGCCGAAGAGCGCATGGCAAAATCTCTTGTCTCACTTGGCGAGGCATTAAAAAGAGTACGTACTGGTCGTGCTCACCCGAGCTTGCTTGATAATGTCACCGTATCTTATTACGGTTCTGACACCCCTTTGAGCCAGGTGGCCAATATATCGGTGGAAGATGGCCGCACACTGGTGGTTACGCCTTGGGAAAAGCCGATGATTCCAGATATTGAAAAAGCCATTATGAAATCTAATTTAGGCCTGAATCCTTCTACAACCGGGGACTTGATTCGATTGCCGATGCCTGCATTGACAGAAGAAACGCGCAAAGATTTAATTAAAATGGTAAGGGCTGATGCGGAAAATGGTCGCGTTGCTGTGCGTAATATTCGCCGTGATGCCAACAGTGACCTGAAAGAGCTACTGAAAGAAAAAGAAATCAGTGAAGATGAAGAAAGTCGTGGCTTGGATGGCATTCAGAAAAGCACCGATAAATTCGTTTCAGAAATAGAAGAGAGGCTCAAAACAAAAGAAGAAGACTTAATGAGGGTTTAAGCCTTCTTCTTGTTGCCGTTGCCTTGTTACAGTAGAGGCTCCAGAGTGATTACCATTTCTTAATGGAACATCCTGTAGCGCCCCAGTTTTATTCTTTGGATAAAGAGGGCGCTTACTTGAATATATTCCCCTCCCTGTTGTGTAATCAAAGCAATCGAAATAGATTCGACTTTTTTAGATATGAATTCAGACAAACCTGCTAGCCCCTCTCTTCCCTCACATGTCGCTGTTATTATGGATGGCAACAACCGTTGGGCAAAACAACGGCAGCTTTCCAGTGCGGAAGGGCATAAAAAAGGTGTCGCCGCATTGCGGGAACTGGTTCGTTACTGTTCCGAGTTAGACGGAATAAACGTGCTTACGGTCTTTGCTTTTAGTAGTGAGAACTGGCAAAGATCGGATGAAGAAGTCAACGCCATTATGGGTTTGATGCTGCAGGCTATGGTCAATGAACTGCCAGAGCTTAACGAAAACGGTGTGCGTATGCATATTGTCGGTGATCGCAGCGGCTTGTCTGAGGGGCTTATTCAGCGCATTGAAAATGCTGAACTCTCTACGCTGCAGAACGATGGTATGCACTTGGTGATTGCTATTAATTACGGTGGGCGCTGGGATATTATGAACGCAGCCAAGAGCCTACTCGAAGAAGCGCAAAAGGAAGAGCGAAACATAAATGAAATTACTGAAAATGATTTCGCGCAATTTTTGAGTCTTAGTGAGTTTTCTGATCCAGACCTGTTGATTCGCACTGGTGGCGAGCATCGCATTAGCAATTTTCTCTTATGGCAGGCGGCTTATTCGGAGCTCTATTTTACCGAGGTCTTCTGGCCCGCTTTCAGGATGATTGATTTTTGGCGTGCCATTCGAGTCTATCAACAACGGGAGCGGCGTTATGGCCGTTAAAAAGCGTTCGGTCGTCTTAATAGTCGAGTTATAGAATCAGGTAAACTGCTAGAACCAAACATCTAGTAAAAACACAATTGTAGTTAGACTAAGGTTGCGGTTGCAAATCGTGCGCATTAGGACGTGAGTGGTAGATATGAAAACCTCCAACAGCCCAGAGCGTGGTAAATCCTGTTTGGATTGCGGTATGGAAGTTTCTACTACGACAAAGTATTGCCCCAAATGTGATGCCGAATTATCCCTTCAATCTGATGGCAGCATAATCACTGAAGATATTGCTCATCATGGTGAGCGGGTCCATGAAGCGATGCTTAAGCTCGATCAACTAATCGAACAGGGTAAAGCGGATGTCACTGCCAAACTGCGTATTATTGTTGGTTCAGGGCAGATTCGGGATGAGGCCAATGCAATACTCGGCGGTTACTTGTTTCGACGCGATATTCTAGGCTTTGAGCAGGATGGCAATAACCAGGGTGCGATAATTATTTCTCTACGGCGTTGAGTAGACATCCTGGTTAACGATGCGCTTATTGTTAAGCTGTGTTAGCCTCTTGGCGCGAGTTCAAATACCCAGGTGCCGTTGGACTGGACGTTTTCGATGGTTGCCCCAGCCTGATATTTCCTATTAATCTCTGCCACAAGAATTGGAATTATCGGATTGTCTGCAGCAATTCTTACCAGTTGTCGCGGGTAGATTTTGTCGTCAATCCGCAGCAGAGCACGGCCATCAATTTCCGCAGCATAGGGCCATTTTTTCCATATTTTTCCCAGTGTGGAACTCATATACCCGCTGGGTACATAAAGTTTACCCTCGTGGACGGCCAACCATGTGGTACGTGAGCGGCCTGGTTCGAGCATTTGAAATTCTATAGT
>JAESUE010000147.1 GCA_016763235.1 Pseudomonadales bacterium | reverse complement strand
CTTGATTTGGTCGTATTTGGGCGTGCAGCTGGTCTGCATATTGAAAAGACTTTAAGAGAGGGTGTTGAACACCGTATAGTGAGCGAATCTGACCTTGAGCGCGCCATGTCTCGTTATGCTCGCTGGGAAAATTCAGGTAGCGATGGTGAAGATGTGCCTACTTTAAGAAAAGAATTGCAGCAAGTAATGCAGAATGATTTTGGTGTGTTCCGTAAGGGAGATCTTATGGAGCAGGGTGTTAAAAAGCTGGCTGAATTACGCGGACGTATAGCCGATGCTATATTGACGGATAAGAGTAAGGCCTTTAATACCGCGCGTATTGAAGCTCTGGAATTAGATAGCTTGCTGGAAGTAGCGGAGGCGACGGCTATTTCTGCCGATGCCCGTACTGAAAGTCGAGGGGCCCACTCTCGCTATGATTACCCAGATCGCGATGATGAAAACTGGTTGGTTCATACGGTATACCAACCTGAAGATAAAAAGATCATTAAGCGCGAAGTAAATTTTGCACCGAAACAAGTTGAGGCTTTCCAGCCCAAAGTCAGAACCTACTAAGGGAAGCGTTATGCAAGTCAGTATTTATCGTTATAACCCCGAGACGGATTCCGAGCCATATATGCAGGATTATCACGTCAATACTGGGGGGAAAGACCTGATGATCCTGGATGTTCTGGCTTTGATTAAAGAGCAGGATGAATCAGTCTCGTATCGGCGGTCTTGTCGAGAGGGCGTGTGCGGATCAGACGGATTAAACATTAATGGGAAGAATGGTTTAGCTTGTATTACACCTATTTCTGAAGCCATGGGTAAGAGGGATTCAAAACTAATTGTGCGCCCTCTTCCAGGCCTGCCCGTTGTGCGGGATTTGGTCGTAGATATGGGGCAGTTTTATACCCAATACAAAAAGATCAAACCTTATTTAATTAATGATAATCCACCGCCTGCTATTGAGAGACTGCAGTCGCCAGAAGAGCGGGAAAAAATAGATGGCCTGTACGAGTGTATTCTCTGCGCGTGTTGCTCTACAGCATGTCCTTCTTTTTGGTGGAATCCGGATAAATTTATCGGGCCTGCAGGCTTATTGCAGTCGTATCGGTTTTTAGCAGATAGCCGGGATGAAGGTGACAGTGAGCGTTTAGCTGACCTAGATGATCCTTTTAGTTTGTTTCGTTGCCACGGGATTCAAAACTGCGTTAGCGTTTGTCCAAAGGGCTTGAACCCTACGCGTGCAATTGGTCATATCAGAAACATGCTACTACAACGAGCCACTTAGGTATTTCCGGCTACACTGGTTAGCAGGCTATTGGAAGGTGTTCAGTTTTAGATAGTAATGAGCTGTATGCCAAACACGCTTGCTAAGTGTGGTTTGTGCTTTTCGTAATCTCTTCCATTTTGGTGCAGACTAAGGTTTTTTATAGCTTGTTAAGTAAGGTACGATTTGAAGAGTTCTGAAAATGGGTTCTTTCTTCAATAGATTTAAATTTTCCAAAGTTTTTGTGGGCCAAAAGCCCTGGCAAAAATAATCGCTTTAAGCTTGCACATTAAGTGCAAGATATTTCTTTCATAAACCAAGAAGGAGCGGGTTGGAAGCAGCGACTAAGCGTTTACCTAGATGCATTACAAATGCTTCTAGGTAATAAACTTGAGCTAAGTTTCGGATTGCGTTCCTATCTTAATGCGGAGAACGGGTAATGCGCGATGGAGTGATGTATCGCCAAAGGACAATGTCTCATTTAGGTGGCGGTAATGCGGCGTATATCGAAGAGTTATTTGATAGTTATCTTGGTGATCCAAACAGCGTTTCAGAAGAGTGGCGAACATATTTTGATAAATTGCCGCGATATGAAGGGAACACAAGTGAAGACGTTCCTCATTCTACTGTTCGTGACCACTTTCTTTACCTGGCTAAAAATAAAAGTCGGGCTCAGCCGCTTGTTGTTAGTAGCGTTAGCTCCGAGCACGAAAAAAAACAAGTTAAGGTTCTTCAGTTAATTACAGCCTACCGTTTCAGAGGGCATCAAATTGCAAAGCTCGATCCATTAGGGATTATGGAGCGGGAGGATATTCCCGATTTAGTACTTTCATTTCAAGGTCTTTCGACTGCTGATTACGACACTGTATTCCAAGTAGGCAGTTACTTTCTGGGCAAGGATGAGGCAACCTTAAAAGAAATTCATGAGTCTTTACAGCAAACCTACTGCAGCTCTGTTGGCGCTGAGTATATGCATATTGTTGATACAGAAGAGCGACGCTGGGTTCAACATCGCCTAGAGTCTGTGCGCTGTTCTCCTGAATTCAGTCGTCAGAGAAAGTTTCATATCTTGGAGCGCCTCGTTGCATCAGAGGGGCTGGAAAGATATCTTGGTACCAAATACCCAGGAACCAAACGTTTTGGGCTGGAGGGTGGCGAAAGCCTAACCCTTATTGTCGATGAGCTGATTCAGCGTGCAGGTGCAAGCGGAACGAAAGAAATGGTCATCGGTATGGCGCACCGTGGAAGACTGAATATTCTGGTTAATACCTTAGGAAAAAACCCCGTAGATCTCTTTGATGAGTTTGAGGGTAAGAGCAGCCACGGTGAGGGGGCGGGTGATGTGAAGTATCACCAAGGTTTCTCCTCAAATATATCGACTCCCGGTGGTGAAATTCATCTCGCTCTTTCTTTTAACCCATCTCATTTGGAAATTGTTTCACCTGTAGTAGAGGGTTCGGTACGCGCCCGCCAGGATCGTCGTAATGATCCAAATGGTGATCTAGTGATTCCTATCATTATTCACGGCGACTCTGCCTTTGCTGGCCAGGGTGTAGTGATGGAAACTTTTCAGATGTCGCAAACTCGAGGTTTTAAAACCGGCGGTACTGTGCACATTGTGGTAAATAACCAAATTGGTTTTACCACAAACCGTCGAGATGATACCCGTTCAACAGAATATTGTACTGATGTAGCTAAAATGGTGCAGGCTCCAATTTTCCATGTAAATGGAGATGATCCGGAGGCAGTGCTATATATCACCCAGGTAGCGCTTGACTACCGTCGTGAATTTAAAAAAGATGTTGTCATTGATTTAGTTTGTTATCGCCGGCATGGCCACAACGAAGCAGATGAGCCTTCAATTACACAACCTTTAATGTATGAAATTATTCGAAAGCACCCTACGACTCGCGCTTTATATGCTGAACGGTTGGTAAATGGTGGAGTTCTGAGTGAAGCGGAAGCCCAGCAAATGGTGGAGGGCTACCGTAACATGCTTGATGATGGTGAGCATGTTGTAAAAAGCTTGGTTAGCGAGTCGGACTCTCGATTATTTGTGGACTGGACTCCTTATATAGGGAATGAGCATATAAAGAACTGCGATACTACCGTTGATCCAAAAATGCTCAAAGAGTTGGCTGATAAGCTGGATGAGCTGCCAGAAGGGTTTGTATTGCAGCGTCAAGTGGCCAAGATTCGTGATGATCGGCGGCGTATGGCAGGTGGTGCGCACGAAGTGAACTGGGGTTTTGCAGAAATAATGGCTTATGCAACGCTACTTCAAGAGGGGCATCCTGTGCGGTTAATCGGGCAGGATATTGGACGTGGAACTTTCTCTCATCGTCATGCGGTATTTCATAATCAAAAGGACGATAGCACCTACATTCCCCTAAAAAATCTTTATGATGGCCAGCCCAGACTGGAACTTTATGATTCTCTTTTATCTGAAGAGGCAGTTCTGGGTTTTGAATATGGTTATTCCACAACAACGCCCAATGCTCTATGTATTTGGGAGGCACAATTCGGTGATTTTGCGAATGGTGCACAGGTTGTTATCGACCAGTTTATTTCATCAGGTGAATTGAAGTGGGGACGCCTATGTGGACTGACTCTGTTATTGCCGCATGGTTATGAAGGTCAAGGTGCCGAGCACTCTTCAGCACGCTTGGAACGTTTTCTCCAGCTGTGCGCCGAGCATAATATGCAGGTTTGCGTACCTAGTACACCTGCTCAGGTTTATCATATGTTGCGGCGGCAGGTGAAGCGGCCACTTCGGAAACCTCTCATAGTTATGACACCCAAGAGTCTGCTACGGCATAAATTAGCAACATCAACTCTGGATGAATTGGCTAACGGCACGTTTCAGGATGTTATTTCCGAGATGGATGAAATTGATCCAAGTGGTGTGAAACGTTTGGTCATGTGTAGCGGCAAAGTCTACTATGACCTTTTGGATAAGCGTCGTGGGCTTGAGCGCAATGATGTAGCGATTATTCGAATTGAGCAGCTTTACCCTTTCCCAGAGGATGAGCTTGTTGAGATTTTTTCTACGTATCAACTCGAAGAAATCGTCTGGTGTCAGGAAGAGCCAATGAATCAGGGAGCTTGGTATTGTAGTCAGCATCATATGCGCGCGGCAATTAACCGTTATAATTCCGCCATCGAGCTGGAGTATGCGGGACGGTGGCACTCGGCTGTTCCCGCCGTGGGCTATATGTCTCTGCATATTGAACAGCAGCAGGCGCTAGTTCTTCAGGCAATTGGGGTAGATGATTGATTGCTTTATACAAGGCGATCAAAATTTGGCGATTTGTGTTTGGTCAGAGAACGCTACAGTTTATTTAAATGTTAGTGGGTTTATAAAAGTATACAGATGGAGTTAGAAGGAATTCCAATGGCAAAAGAAATTAAAGCACCTCAGTTTCCAGAATCGGTAGCAGATGGAACCGTTGCTACTTGGCATAAGAAAGTAGGAGAACCTGTCGCTCGTGACGAGTTGTTAGTAGATATCGAAACCGATAAAGTCGTTATCGAAATCGTAGCGCCGCTAGACGGTGTATTAACAGAAATTCTTCAGGAAGAAGGTGCCGTGATTGAAAGTAATCAGGTTATAGCTACTTTTGAAGAAGGCACGGTTGCGGTTTCAAATGATGAGCCTGCAGAGCAATCAAAAAATAAGTCAAAACCTGCTGATAAAGCTATTGACGAGCAGTCGCTGAGCCCAGCAGTGCGCAAGCTTGTGGTTGAGCATGGTATTAATGCAGCGCTTATTACGGGTAGTGGAAAAGGTGGCCGTATTACCAAAGAGGATGTGCTTGAATATATTAAGCCATCCAAAGCTGAGAAGAGTGTTAGCCCTGAGGTGGTGAATAAAGACTCAAAACCCGCGCAAGAATTAACAATACCTGCGGGCGGTTTAGCGTTACCTGAGGAAGAGCGGATAGAGCGGCGTGTTCCTATGACGCGCTTGCGTGCGCGTATTGCTGAACGGTTGGTGAACTCTCAAAATGATGCGGCGATATTAACAACGTTTAACGAAGTTAATATGAAACCCATTATGGATATGCGTAAGAGCTATCAAGATCAGTTCGTTGCCGCTCATGGGGTGAAGCTTGGTTTTATGTCATTTTTTGTTAGATCTGTTGTGGAAGCACTGAAGAACTTTCCCGCAGTGAATGCTTCTATCGATGGTAATGATGTGGTTTATCACAATTATTACGACATCGGCGTGGCTGTTTCGACAGAAAGGGGGTTGGTCGTTCCTGTCTTGCGTGATACCGACAAAATGAGCATGGGTGAAGTAGAAAGTAAAATTGTAGATTTTGGTGGTAAAGCTCGTGATGGGAAGTTGGGGCTAGAAGATATGATGGGGGGAACATTCTCTATCTCAAACGGCGGTATATTCGGTTCTTTATTGTCCACACCGATCATTAACCCTCCCCAAACCGCCATATTAGGGATGCATAAGATTCAGCCACGGCCTATGGCTGTAGATGGCGAGGTGGTGATTTTACCTATGACGTATTTAGCGCTTAGTTACGATCATCGTCTTATCGACGGTAAAGAAGCAGTGAGATTTTTAGTAATGGTTAAGGAGCTCGTCGAAGATCCTGCGCGTTTGCTTTTGGAAATCTAAACTGCTCCACTCACCAAATTTTAAGGCAATATAATGACGAAACAGTATGATGTGGTTGTGATTGGGGGCGGGCCAGGGGGCTATGTGGCTGCGATCAAAGCTGCTCAACTTGGTAAAAGTGTGGTCTGTATAGAATCCCGAACGCACAAAGGAAATCCCGCGCTAGGCGGAACGTGTTTAAATGTAGGTTGCATTCCTTCTAAGGCTCTTCTAGAAAGCTCTCACAAGTATCATGAAGCGCAAGAAGGGCTTGCTGTGCACGGCGTGAATGTGTCTGACGTTAGCTTTGATGTCAGCGCTATGATGAAGCGTAAAGATACTATTGTGAAAAATCTGACGTCAGGAGTTCAGTCTCTTTTTAAGGCGAATGGTGTTGATTGGCTGCAAGGTTGCGGGAGGCTGCTGGCGGGGAAAAAAGTTGAGTTCACGCCTACTAAGGGTGAGCTTGAAATCATTCAGGCGGAAAGCGTTATTCTTGCGACTGGTTCTTCCCCAGTTGAAATTAAGTCGGCGCCACTTGATAACGTGAACATCGTAGACTCTACAGGCGCCCTCGAGTTTACGGAAGTCCCCAAACGACTTGGTGTTATTGGTGCCGGCGTTATTGGTCTTGAGCTGGGCAGTGTTTGGCGGCGACTAGGTGCTGAGGTTGTTGTTCTGGAGGCCATGGATGACTTTCTTCCTTTGGTCGATAAGCAGATTGCGAAAGAAGCGCAAAAGCAATTTAAAAAGCAGGGTATTGATATAAAGCTTGGTGCAAAAGTATCTTCGGCTGAGGTTGTAAATGGCGAGATCAAAGTAGAATATCAGCTTAACGATGAGGCCCAAAGCCTTAGCGTGGATAAACTTATCGTTGCGGTGGGACGTCGCCCTCAAACTGAAAATTTACTTGCTGGCGACAGCGGCGTTAACCTCGATGAAAGAAGCTTTATTTTTGTTAATAATGCATGTGAAACTGATGTTCCTGGCGTATATGCCATTGGTGATGTAGTGCGCGGCCCCGCGTTAGCTCATAAAGCCATGGAAGAAGGCGTTATGGTAGCAGAAAAAATTGCTGGCAAGATTTGTCATGTTAATTATGATGTCATTCCAGGAGTTGTATATACGCACCCAGAAATTGCAGGGGTTGGGAAAACGGAACAGGAAGTGAAAGAAAGTGGCGAGCCATATAAAATTGGCGTTTTTCCATTCGCCGCAAATGGTCGCGCGATGGCTGCGAACGACACTGTGGGCATGGTCAAAATTATTGCCCATGAGGAAACAGATCGAATTCTTGGTATGCATATAGTCGGACCACAAGCGTCTGAGCTCATTCAGCAGGGTGGTATAGCAATGGAGTTTGCATCCAGCGCGGAAGATCTTCAGCTGATGGTTTTTGGGCATCCTACCTTATCAGAGTCTGTGCATGAGGCGGCATTGGATGTGGATGGTAAGGCTATACACATAGCTAAAAGAAGTAGAAAAAAGAAGTAGCGGGTCGATAAAAATGAACCCCGTATTTATCGGGCATGGAATTTGCTATTAATCTGTTTCATTTTCTCTAACAGGGTTCTGTAAGTAAAATCAGGACACTTCCAAGGATACAACTGATCATGAATTTGCATGAATACCAAGGCAAACAACTGTTTGCACAATATGGTTTGCCGGTTTCTGAAGGGTACGCCTGCCAATCGGCAGAAGAGGCCGTCGAAGCCGCTAGGAAAATTGGCGGCGACAAGTGGGTAGTAAAGGCCCAGGTTCATGCGGGTGGTAGGGGTAAGGCCGGTGGTGTAAAACTAGTTAGTACTGAAGAAGAAATTACTGACTTTGCCAACAAGTTGTTGGGAACCCGTTTGGTGACGTACCAAACAGATGAAAGTGGGCAGCCGGTTAATACAATTCTTGTTGAGTCGTGCACTGATATTGCTCAAGAGCTTTATCTTGGTGCAGTAGTAGATCGTGCCTCGCGCAGTGTTGTCTTTATGGCTTCTACAGAAGGTGGCGTTGAAATTGAAAAGGTCGCTGCCGAGACACCGGAAAAAATCCTCAAGGTATCTATTGACCCTTTGGTTGGGGCGCAGCCTTTCCAAGGTAGAGAACTCGCTTATAAGTTGGGTTTGAATAATGACCAAGCGAAGCAGTTTACGAAGATTTTTATGGGCTTGGCAAAACTGTTTGAAGAGAAAGATCTCGCCTTGTTAGAAATTAATCCACTGGTTATTACTTCTGAAGGCAACCTTCACTGTTTAGATGCGAAAATCAATATCGATAGTAATGCACTGTATAGACAGAAGGGCTTAAAAGAAATCGAAGATGCGAGCCAGGAAGATGCACGAGAAAGGCGCGCGGCAGAATGGGATTTAAACTACGTTGCTTTGGATGGAAACATCGGCTGTATGGTCAATGGTGCGGGATTAGCAATGGGAACGATGGATCTTGTGAAGTTGCATGGCGGTGACCCAGCAAACTTCCTCGATGTTGGCGGCGGTGCTACGAAGGAGCGTGTGACTGAAGCGTTTAAAATTATTTTGTCTGATGATAAAGTTAAAGCGGTATTGGTTAATATTTTTGGTGGAATCG
>JAESUE010000146.1 GCA_016763235.1 Pseudomonadales bacterium | reverse complement strand
CTTTGTACGGCTTCTGGGTTGCGATCTAGATCACCGAACCAAGGCCAGCAGATGGGAATACCCTCCCGAACTGCTTTACCCCGTTGATACCTTGCATTGGGGTTCTCCCATAAAATAGGCTCGCCCCCATGGGGCTGATATTGAATGACTTGGGCCCCCTGAAGAAGGACAACCGCTTTCGCCAAGTGATTGTTAATGTGTAGGGCGGGTAAATCGCCGACCTGTATGCGCTGAATGGGTAGCGGTTTCAATGGGCCCCTTTAATTTTTATCCGGTTTTGGTTCAAGGCTGTAGCGCAGCACAAAATACCCTACAACGCCCGATAATACCGAGCCGAGGATAATCCCAAGCCGCTCATCAAATATTTGGTCTATGCCGGTTTCTTGAAATGCCAGTGAGCCGATAAACAAACTCATTGTAAAACCTATTCCGCATAGAGCCGCTGTACCGTAGAGAGAGGCCCAGTTCATCCCCTTGGGTAGGTCACACCAGTTTAGTCTAATGGCCAGCCAGCAAAGGGAGAAGACACCCAGTTGTTTGCCAACAAAAAGGCCAACCATGATCCCTAGCGGTACGCTGTGTAATAACTGTTCAGTACCGACTCCGGCAAAACTGATTCCTGCATTAGCAAAAGCAAAAACCGGTAAAACAAAGAATGCCACTACGGGGTGGAGATCATGTTCTAGTTCTTTAAGGGGGGAGTGATGGGTTTTTGATGCTGACTTTATAGGTATAAACATCGCTAAAACAACCCCAGCCAAGGTAGCGTGTACGCCTGATTTCAGCATGGCTGTCCACATGATTAAGCCCACCAGCAAGTAAGGTGTGGGTGATGCATAATTGCGTTTATTGAAAAACAGGAGAACAGGAATACACAGCCCGGCAATAAGCAGTGCGGCAGTCGAAATATTGGCAGTGTAAAATGCAGCGATAATGACGATGGCGCCAATGTCATCAAAAATAGCCAAAGAGGAAAGGAAAATCTTTAAGCTTACGGGTACTCTTGAACCCAATAGCGAGAGCACCCCTAAGGCAAATGCAATATCTGTGGCGGCTGGGATAGCCCAACCTTGCATAGCTTCTGGGTTGTCCCTGTTGAAATAAAGGTAAAAAAGCGCAGGTACAGCCATGCCGCCAATAGCGCCGACTCCAGGCAGAATGATGTTCTTTTTATCGGCCAGTTCCCCTTCTATTAGCTCTCTTTTTAGCTCAAGACCCACCAGAAAGAAGAAAACCGCCATTAGCCCATCGTTAATCCATAAGAGTAAAGGCTTTGCGATTTCCAAGTGACCAATGCGCACCTCAACCGGTGTATCTAGGAAGAGGTCGTAATAGCTTTGTAATGGGGAGTTGGCCAGGATAATGGCAAGCAGCGCTGAAAACATGAGAATGATGCCGCCAGCAGATTCCAGTTTGAAAAAGCTAGTTAAATACGAGTTTTGAGTGTTTTCCATATTTTAATTCAGCGCTATAAATGGGTCAGGTTTTGAAGGACTTAGGCAGTTTGCTGCCGTGTTAGTTCCCTAGTGTAGCGGGTTGTTGCTATAGGTAGAAAGGGTTTGTGCAATAGTCTCTATTCAAGGTGCATTCAAATTCACGCATAACAGCTTTAAAAATGATCATTTATACCGATAGGGCCGCTCTAATCATGCGCTTTTTCCGTGATAGCAGCGTCAGTTCCGTACTCGAATCCCCATGGTTGCCTTATACACCGTGGTTCTCCGTGCAGTCCTTCCTTACTCTCACGAAAAAATCACTATTTTTAGAGGTGGCCTATAAGCTCACATCCTTTACCTGCTTTGCTCAAATTTGAAGGCTATATAAACATCTGTTGAGTTTACTGAATAGTTACATGTAATAAAGGTGAATATGATGAGTTTCTCTGCAGTCCTTGGGGAATAAAGCTACTCTTAAAACTGGCTTAGTCACGCATCTAACTCCATCGGCTCATAGGGCACCTCTAAATAGTGGTGTTAGATAGGCCTCTATTTTTTCGTTAGCAAGGCAGAGCAACGAAGCCTGAGGGGAAAATAGGCGTACTAACTAAGGCCAGAATCGCTGCAGATATATAGTGGGCTTCCCCCTAGTTACTTACATATTAACAGGTAGTTATCTAAGAATGACGGATTTTTCTGTCCCCTCACAAAACAATGCCGGCGTTAAACTGCCTCCATTGCTTGAAGATATTGCAGCGCTGTCCATGGATCAGCTTGCGGCTGCGGTCGCAAGGTTGCTGGATGCCGTTGATGACCATTTCTTCGACTTGGCTGAAGAGGCCAAAACTAACTCTGAGCAAAATTTCTATTTTGAGGCAATGAGGGATGTACGAGTTGGACGTAGGGGTGTAGAGCAGTCATTTCGTCAAAATTTGGAGAATGGTTTTAGGGTGATGTGTTTTTCTGCCATCCCTGAAAAGAGTGCTTCTAACGAGCCGCCAGTTCTTGTGAGCGATGCTTCAGGCGACTTGGATGAGGCAATAAGCCGGATAGATCGCAAGTTCAAAGCCACAAGTGCCGCTGAACTCTATAAGGTTACAGTACGTTTTGATGCAATAAATGAAGACTATCAGGTACTCGAGGAAAATAACGCCCTTTCTCCGAAGAACTTGTGTGAGTATTTTAACAGGTCCTCTAAACTGCTTAATCTCGATTCAAAATCTAAACACGTTTTGTTTAAGTTATTTGATAGAAATGTGATTCGCGTATTGCCGAGCCTGCTGCGTCAGGTGAATGACAAGCTCTCTGATGCGGGGGTTTTGCCGGAGTTTAGTGGCCAAATGTCTTCGAGTGTGAACGAAGAATTTGAGCCTGGTTTAGGCGTGCAATCAGCCCGCGCTGAGAGCGTTACGGATAAAAATTCCCAAGATACGTTTACCCATCTGCAAAACCTGCTGGCGAATGGTGCCAAAGTAGCAAATCCCGAAGGGGATCAAGTGAGCGAAAGTGCCGGGCAGGCGCTTTCAAAACACGAACTTTTAGAAATTCTATCGTCCCTGCAAAGAAATATTCACTTACCTGAGGGCTTGGATGCGAAAGTCTCAAGGGTTGATATTCGTCAGCAGATTTATGCTGTTCTCGCTGAGCGCCAAGATCATTATGAAGGTGGCGTTTTATCCAGAGAAGATGAAGATGTTATTACGCTTGTCGAAAAGCTTTTTAATGTGATTTTAGAGGATTCCTCGTTATCAGATCTGGTTAAAGCGTCATTGAGTCGATTACAAATTCCGCTAGTCAAGTTAGGGCTCATTGATCAATCCCTTTTTGTCGAGCGGGAGCACGTTGGGCGCAGTCTCGTTAATGAGCTGGCCAAGCTTGGGGGTAACGATAGAAACAAGTCAGAGATGGCGCGAAATATACTTTATAGCAAGGTGGAGGAAATTACTCAGCGCATCATTCGAGAATTTAATGAGGATGTATCCGTATTTGAAGCCTCCTACAACGATTTAATGCTTTTTTATCAGCGTACCGAAACAAGGGCTGATGAAATGGAATATCGCGCCAAAATTGCATCGGATGGTAAAGAAAAAGTAGAACTGGCCCGCTCAGTGATATCCCAGAATATTAATTTACTGAAAGAAGGGAAATTGATTCCGCCTGTTGTTGACAAACTACTCAATGATGAATGGAGCGACCTCATGCTTGTCGCATTATTGAAAGAAGGTGTGCCTGGAGATCACTGGGGGGATTGCCTACTTACGGCAGAAGAATTGATCTGGAGTGTTCAGCCAGAAAAAGATCGGGCTGCACGCCAGCGCCTCCTTCAGGTTGTTCCCCATCTGTTAGAAAAGCTTAAGGAAGGGCTCGCTACGATTAATTTCGAGCCGTTTGCATTCAGCGAGATGTTTGCAGAACTTGAAAAATACCACCTTGCCGTATTCGGAATGCAAAGAGAACCTGTAAAAGAACTGGAAACGAGTCAATCGAGAAAGGATACTTCAGTTACGGTAAATGAAAATACGTTGGAGCTTAAAATTAATAATGGAGTTGAGTCAATCACGGGTGATATTGCATCCATTACGCGCCAGATTATCAATAAATCAGAACAGAGTCGTCTCGATACAGTGGGGGAAGGTGATTCTGGCCTTAGAGAGCAGCCCGCAAATGCTTCCGTTGAAAACGAAACTCAAGTATCTTTGGAGGCAGTGACTAACAACGGCAATAATAGGCCTAATAAGCTTGAAGCCGAAGCGCTGGTAGATCACCTTAATCTCGGCGTTTGGTTCGAGGTGCATAATCAGGAAATAAAAGGAAAATATCGTTGCAAGCTCGCAGCGCATTTGACCGGATATAACAAATATATATTTGTAAACCGGAGAGGCGAAAAAGTAATAGAGCGCAATAGAAGCAGCTTAGTCGATGCCATCGTTTCAGGTGAAATGATAGTGGTGCAGGAAACCCAGATTTTTGACCGGGCGTTGCAATCTGTTGTGAGTGACTTGCGTAATTTAAAAGGCACAAAGAGTTAAGCGGAATAAAAAATAAAACTTAATGGTGTGAAAAATGGAGTCCTGGATACCGCAAGGTTTATCCCATCTCCTAATTGTGATGCGCGAGATGATGAGGCCGATATAAGCCTACTGGTTATCCACAGCATAAGTTTACCGCCAGGGAAATTCGGTGGGAATTATGTGCAGGCGCTTTTTACCAATCAGCTTCAGCCTGACGCGCACCCTTATTTTCAGGAAATCTATCAATTAAAAGTTTCCGCCCACCTATTCATTCGTCGTAATGGCGACATAGTTCAATTTGTTCCATTTCATCAGCGGGCTTGGCATGCAGGGAAGTCCAACTTTCGAGGGCAACACCGTTGCAATGATTTTTCTATTGGAATAGAGTTGGAAGGCTGTGATTATCAGGCATTCACACCGGTACAATATGAACAACTTATCTCTATTACCACGTCACTGATGCATTATTATCCGCAAATTACTGCTGATAGAATTTGTGGCCACCAGCACATTGCCTACAAGCGAAAAACAGATCCTGGCCCTGAATTTAATTGGTCTAACTACTTATTGGGTCTGAAAGAAAGCCCATTATTGAAAAATTAGTTGATACTATTCCGTTTAGGTTCTTATTCCAAGATCATTGTTTTTTAAAGATATATCAGGTTTATACATCTATACTTTCAAGAAATTGAATTCAGCTATTCTACTTGCGCTCAAATTTTAACCGTTACAGGAAGCGCTAAATCGTTAACTCACACATTTTCCGAAAAACACTTGGTAGCCTGTTGAAAAAGGATATTTTCCATGAGCGGTACGCCTTCTATAGAAGATCTTGATCCACAAGAAACAGCCGAATGGCTGGATGCAATAAAATCTCTCATTAAGCATGAGGGGCGTGACCGAGCCACCTTTATTCTCAAGAGAGTGGTGGATGCAGCCAGGTTAGAAGGGGTTCCCTTTAGGCGCATTACCACGCCATATACCAATACTATTCAGCGCAAAGACGAAGAACGAATGCCGGGCGATATGCATATGGAGCGTCGTGTTCGCTCATTGATTCGGTGGAATGCTCTGGTTATGGTGATGCGCGCCAATGAAAAAGATCCAGACTTGGGTGGCCATATTTCCACCTTCGCTTCGTCTGCGACACTCTACGACGTGGGATTTAATTACTTCTTTAAAGGCCCGAATGAAAATTCATCTGGCGATCTATTGTATATACAAGGTCATTCCGCACCCGGTATGTATTCGCGTGCATTTCTTGAAGGACGAATAACAGAAAGCCAGCTGGAAAACTTTCGTCGAGAAGTGGATGGTGATGGTCTGTCTTCTTACCCGCATCCTTGGCTGATGCCTGATTTCTGGCAATTTCCCACCGTTTCCATGGGTTTGGGGCCATTGCAGGCAATTTACCAAGCGCACATTATGAAGTATCTGGATAACCGTGAATTAATTAAAGCGGATGATAGAAAAGTCTGGGCGTTTCTTGGCGACGGTGAAACCGATGAGCCAGAATCTCTGGGGGCCATATCGCTGGCGGGTCGTGAAAAATTAGACAACCTGATATTTGTCGTTAATTGTAACCTACAGCGGCTCGATGGGCCGGTAAGGGGTAACGGAAAAATCATTCAGGAGCTAGAGGGAGTCTTCCGTGGTGCAGGTTGGAATGTTATCAAGGTGGTTTGGGGGCGCTTGTGGGATTCTTTGCTAGAGGCGGATGCCGACGGTTTACTCAAAAAGCGTATGATGGAAGTGGTAGATGGGGAGTATCAAACCTACAAAAACCGTGGTGGAGCCTACACCCGAGAACATTTTTTTGGTAAATATCCTGAGCTAAAAGCGCGGGTCAGCCATTTGAGTGATGACCAAATATTCAGTCTTAATCGTGGTGGCCATGACCCTTATAAAGTCTATGCAGCGTATGCAAAGGCAGTGAAAGCAAACGGCAGACCAACAGTTATTTTAGCAAAAACAGTAAAAGGATATGGTCTCGGGCCAGGGGAAGCGAGTAATAAAACCCATTCCATGAAAAAGATGGATTTGCAAACACTCAAAAACTTTCGTGACCGTTACAGCATGCCTTTTTCAGATACCGAGTTGGAGAATTTACCCTACCACCACCCCGGTGAAGAAAGCCCGGAAATACGTTATCTAAAAGCGCGAAGGGAATCCCTCGGTGGGTATTTGCCCGCCCGTTGTGGGCAGAGTGACAAACTAGAAATCCCACCAATTACTGAATTTCAATCACACCTTTTGGGTTCAGGTGAGCGTACTTTATCCACCACTATGGCTTTTGTTCGAATTTTATCAACCTTGACAAAAGACAAAAATATCGGTGAAAAAATTGTGCCTATTGTGCCAGATGAGGCACGCACATTTGGTATGGAAGGAATGTTTCGGCAGCTCGGAATTTACTCCACCGAAGGCCAGCTTTATGAACCAGAAGATGCCGGTCAGATGATGTTCTATAAAGAAGATAAAAAAGGCCGCACCTTGGAAGAAGGCATTAACGAAGCTGGCGCATTTGCAGCGTGGACCGCAGCGGCTACCTCGTATGCCAATCATAACTGCACCATGGTGCCATTTTATATTTTTTATTCCATGTTTGGTTTTCAGCGAATTGGAGACTTAGCGTGGGCGGCCGGAGACTCCCAAGCGCGGGGGTTTTTACTGGGCGCTACGTCTGGCCGCACCACGCTTAATGGTGAGGGTTTGCAACACCAAGATGGGCATAGCCACGTACTCGCTTCAACGATACCCAATTGCGTGAGTTATGACCCCAGTTTTGCGTATGAGCTTGCCGTGATTATTCACCACGGCTTGCAGCGCATGTATATAGACCAAGACAACGTGTTCTATTACATTACATTAATGAATGAGAACTATGCACACCCTGAAATGCCCGAGGGCGCAGAACAGGGGATTATAGATGGCATGTATTGTTTGAAAAAAATTGATGATACTGATAACAGCCACGATACGCATTCAGTACAGTTGCTAGGCAGTGGCGCAATATTACTTGAGGTGATAGCGGCTGCAGAATTATTAAAGTCAGACTATAACGTTAATTCAGAAATATGGAGTGTTACCAGTTTTAATGAATTGCGCAGGCAAGGTGCCTCTGTAGCGCGGTGGAACCTTTTACATCCAGAGCAAACGCCGCGCATCTCTATTGTAAGTGAAAATCTAAACACTTCAGATCTGCCCGTCATCGTTGCAACCGACCATATAAAAACCTATGCCGAACAAATTAGACCCTATATTAATAAAAACTACTGTGTATTAGGCAGCGATGGTTTTGGCCGCAGTGATACGCGAAGTAAATTGCGAGAATTCTTTGAAGTAGATCGTTATTTTGTTGTTATCGGTGCCCTAAAAGAACTGGCAAACCAAGGAAAGTTGGAAAACGCTGTTGTTTCCAATGCCATTAAAAAATATGGCATTAACCCCGATAAACCAGAACCCTTATATAGTTAATGGTGCCCGTATCTGTATGAGGGAAAATTATATGCGTAAATCTCACCCAGCAAATCGAATAGAAGGGAAAACATCATGTCCGTTCAGCCAGTACTAGTACCTGATATGGGTGTTGATGGCCCTGTTGAAGTCATCGAGATTAATGTCAGAGTGGGTGATGAATTACAACTTGATGATATTGTTGCCGTGATGGAATCAGATAAGGCCACCATCGAAGTGCCTGCTTCTCATTCGGGCAAGGTAGAGGCGCTGCTTATTAAAGTGGGTGATAAAGTGAGTCAGGGAGATGTGCTGCTAAGTTTGGCAGAAGCTGGGGCAGATATTCATGCAAAAGAAGCAACTAAAGAAACCCCAGCCAGTGCCGATTTACCTGAAAATCCAACACCAAATACCGAAGAAAAAAATGAGAAAGAGGGAAATAAAAGCATCTCGATTATTTCTGTTATCGTGCCGGATATTGGCACCGACAGCGCCGAAGTTATTGAGTTAATACAAGAAGGCAAAGAAATAAATATTGAAGAAAGTATTGCCGTATTAGAATCAGATAAAGCCAGTATGGAAGTGCCTTCTCCGAAAACCGGGAAAATCCAAAAGATCTGGGTGAAAATTGGCGATAAGCTTAAGCAGGGTGACAAGCTTGCAGAAATAGAAGTTGAATCGTTTTCTACCTTAAGTTCACCCACCGTAAGTGAAAATAATACTACGATAGAAAAAAACCCTCCCTCCGATGTTATACCGACTGCCTCTAAAGCAGCGAGCGGGCCGATACCTAGCCCAGTCTTGAGTATACGTGCCGAGTCTGTACACGCTGGCCCTGCTGTTCGGCGAATAGCCAGAGAGTTTGGTATAGATGTTTCAAAAGTACATGGCTCTGGGGCAAAGGGGCGCATTCTCAAAGAAGATTTAATGGCTTTTACCAAAGAGCGGCTATCAGAAGTACCAAAAGTTAGCGGTATGCTGGGCGCGGCTGAGCCCTTGCCTGAAATTGATTTTGGTCGTTTTGGTGAAACAGAACAGATACCTCGTAGCCGTATCCAGAAAATTAGCGCCAAAAACTTATTGCGAAGCTGGAATACGATTCCACAAGTAACGCAATTTGATGACGCAGATATTACCGACCTAGAAGGTTTTCGACGCGCTCAGGCAAATACAGCAAAAGCGGAAGGTTACAAATTAACATTACTGGCATTTTTAGTAAAAGCATCCGTCGCGGCATTGAAAAAGCACCCAGACTTTAATAGTTCGCTTGATAATTCGGGCGAAAATCTAATACGAAAACAATATTTTCATATTGGTATCGCCGTTGAAACACCGAATGGCTTGGTAGTGCCGGTAGTAAAAGATGCCGACAAAAAAGGTGTGAAAGAAATTGCCATTGAGATTATTTCGTTAGCTGAAAAAGCACGAAATAAAAAGTTGAAACCAGCAGAAATGCAAGGTGCTAGTTTTTCGATTTCATCATTGGGAGGTTTAGGTGGAACAAAATTCACACCCATTGTAAATTGGCCCGAAGTCGCAATTTTAGGTGTATCAAAAAGCGAGCTACGCCCCACGTATATAAACAGTGAACTACACCCAAGGTTATGGTTGCCGTTAAGCTTGTCCTACGATCACCGAGTTATTGATGGTGCGGCAGGAGCACGCTTTACGCAAACCCTGTCAGGGTACTTATCTGATATTCGTAGTTTGGTTTTATGACGAAAATAGGATAAATAGTGGCCTGTTTATGCTTTTTCAGGAAGCTTTACCGTAAATATTGTACTATTAAACACTGTATATTAGATTTTTTCGGAGCAGTATCAAGTTTCTGCTAAAGGGAAAAAGTAACTACTCAGCGAACTCTGTAACTGCTCAGATTGCGTTCAAATTTGGGCAAAACAAGGCGAAAAATGTGAGTTTATAAGTATAAATAATCACTTTTTAACGCTGTTATGCACGAATTTGAGCGTGAGCTGAGTAGTTACGTTTCAACAAGGTACTTCTGAGTATTAAAGCGAATTTTATTGGCCTCCTTATGCTTTCGGCATTTCAATATAGGCTCAGACAATAATTCCCCCTTAACGCCTTGGTGCCAAAAACGAATAAATAACTCCCAATCTTCTCTAGCGACAAGCCCTCGGTCAAAGCCACCTATCTCTAAAAATTTGGCTTTATTAAAAAGGCAGGTTACCGAAATATAGTTTCCTTTTGCCAGTGCTTTTGGGCAGAATTCCTGAGATGGAAAAAGCCCTGTTTTGTGGCCAAAGTACTCCATCTGTGCGTAGATATAACCAATATCAGATTCAGAGCCCTCCATTATCTTGTATAAATGTTCTATCGCTGCTGGCATCAAGATATCGTCTGCATCCAGGAAAATCTCACCGCATTGTTTCTAGCCGCGCACACTCCTTGGTTTTTTTGGGCCAGTATAGTGACATCAAATTGCTTCGCGATCTCGAGGCTGCTATCTGTTGACCCATCATCTATGTAGATAATTTCGATATTGGCATATGTCTGCGCCTGTGCTGGGCGAATAGATTCCGCGAGAAAATCAGCATAGTTATAGTTAGCAATAATAACCGAAACTAATTTTGACATTTAAATGTGCCTATTTATATATTCGATGGTTGCCCACTATCTACCCATAACCATTGGGATTTCGATAACTGCAGGTAACCCTAATAACCCAGCGTAGTTTAAAGTACGCAACGTTCTATCACCAAAAAGTGGTGGCTTATATTCAGCAGGAAATAAAATCACCCTATTTACAAACAGCTTCCCTTCAAAAAAATGTTACGATGCAGCATTTATCGTAACTATTCAGCGAACCCTGTAACTGCTCAGATTGCATTCAAATTTGAGCAGAACAAGGCAGAAAATGTGAGTTTATATGGTTAAATGATCATTTTTAACGCCATTATGCGCAAATTTAGGCGTGAGCTGAATAGTTACCATTTATCAATACCTATATGGTTACTATTATGGCTCAAAAGCCTGGTCTGCTTTCAGGTCTCAACCCCGCTCAACAAGAAGCCGTTATTGCCGAACAACCCCGCCTACTGGTGCTTGCTGGCGCAGGCAGCGGAAAAACTCGCGTGCTGGTGCATCGCATAGCCCACCTCCTTCAAGAGGGCGCTCGGCCTCACGAAATATTGGCGGTTACATTCACCAATAAAGCCGCTAGCGAAATGCGCAAACGGGTAGAAGACCTTACCGGCATTAATACGCGCCCCTTGTGGATAGGCACTTTTCACGGGCTGTCCTTTCGTTTTTTGCGCCATCACCATGCCGCTGCAAGGCTTCCTGAAGGTTTTCAGATTATTGACTCCGACGATCAACTTCGTCTGGTAAAGCAGGCACTTAAAGCCCTACAGCTTGATGATAAACGCTGGCCGCCAAAACAAGCCCAGCATTATATCAACAAACAAAAAGACGAAGGCTTGCGACCACAACACATCGCCGCGCTATCTCCCGTAGAGGAAACCTGGTTACGTATTTATCGCCATTATGAAGAGCAATGTCAACGTGCCGGCCTGGTAGACTTCGCTGAATTACTGCTGCGCAGTCACGAGTTATGGTTAAACTCCCCCGACATCCTCAGACACTATCACCAACGCTTTCGGCATATATTAGTCGACGAATTCCAAGATACCAATACCGTGCAATATGCTTGGTTACGCATGCTTTGCAGCCCGCAGAGCTCGCTAACCCTGGTCGGCGATGATGATCAATCGGTGTATGGCTGGCGCGGTGCGAAGGTTGAAAATATTCAGCTTTTTCACCAGCAATTTGAAAATGCACAAGTTGTCCGCCTAGAACAAAACTACCGTTCCACCAGCAATATTCTCAACGCTGCCAATGCCGTTATCGACAAAAATACCGACCGCCTGGGGAAAACCCTGTGGACGGACCAAGGTGATGGCGAACCCATTCAGCTCTTTTCCGGTTTTAATGAAACAGAAGAAGCCCGCTTTATTGCCGCCAATATTCAAAGCAAACTCAGCAATGGTTACGCGCCCGACGATTTTGCCATGCTCTACCGCTCTAACGCCCAATCGCGAGCTTTGGAAGAAGCCCTAGTCAGGGAGCAAATCCCCTATCGCATCTACGGCGGCCTGCGTTTCTTTGAGCGCGCTGAAATAAAAAACGCACTGGCTTATTTGAAACTGGTCACCCATCGCGACGACGACAGCTCTTTTCTGCGTATTATCAACACCCCACCACGGGGCATCGGTGCCAAAACCATCGAAACCATCGTTGATACCGCCCACAGTCATAAACTATCTCTCTGGCAGGCTTTAAACAAGCTACTCAGTGAAAATGCGCTAAAAGGCCGCGCCAGCACCACACTCAGCGCATTTTATAAACAGCTTAATCAACTTGATACTGATCTCAGCCCCCTTGCTCTGGGGGATAAATTCGAACGCATTATTGAATCCAGCGGGCTTATTCAACTTTATGAAAAAGAAGGCGAGGTTGGGCAAGGCCGTATCGAAAACTTACGCGAACTCGTCGCCGCCTGTGAACAATTCGAACAGGTAGATGAAGAACTCGATGCCACCGCCCAATTCCTTGACCACGTTTCCCTAGAGATGGGCGAACGAGGCAGTACAAAGGATGGCCCTGCGGTGCATTTAATGACCATGCATGCATCCAAAGGGCTGGAATTCCCCGTGGTTTACCTGACGGGTTTCGAAGAAGGCATCTTCCCCGGCCAAAGGGCCCGTGAAGACCAGCAGCTACTCCAAGAAGAACGCCGCCTCTGTTACGTCGGCATCACCCGCGCCGAAAAAGAACTTTACATCACCCGCGCTGACAGCCGCCGCCTTTATGGGGAAGAAAAACGCAATCCACCTTCTCGCTTTCTCAGAGAAATCCCACAGAACCTGACCCAAAACCTGCAAGAAACTATTTCAGTTTCCCGCCCAAGCATAGCGTCCTCAGAGTATTCCACAATATCCTTCTCCGATTCCCTGAATAGTGGCAATGCAGGGGACTCTCAAGCACCATTTGCCTTGGGGCAGATGGTATTACACCCTAAATTCGGTGAGGGTGCGGTATTAAGTTACGAAGGCAGGGGAAGCAATGCCCGCGTGCAGGTAAACTTCAAACACGCTGGCAGCAAGTGGCTGGTACTACAATACGCACGCTTGGAAGCAATTTAACGCCCAAAAAATAAACGGACTCTTATACATGAAACGCAGAAACTTCATTACCGCCCTCGGCATTGGTGCCGCTGGCGCCACACTCAGCGCCTGTGGCCAACAAAACCAACAAAACTGTGACGATCAAAAATCGGCTGCAGCAACACCGTCACAAACATTCAAATGGAAACTCGTCACCTCCTGGCCTAAAAACTTCCCCGGCTTAGGCACCGCACCCGAGCGCTTCGCCCGCATAGTCAAAGACATGAGCAACGGACGCCTGGATATTCGCGTATACGGTGCTGGAGAACTGGTTCCGGCACTGGAAGTATTTGATGCCGTCTCCGGAGGAGCCGCAGAAATGGGGCACAGCGGCCCCTACTACTGGAAAGGTAAAAGCCCCGCTGCTCAGTTTTTCACCGCCATCCCCTTCGGCATGAACGCCCAAGAGATTAACGCCTGGATTCACTACGGCGGCGGCCTCGAACTATGGCGGGAACTCTACGCCCCGTTTAACCTTATCCCCTTTTCCGGCGGCAACACTGGCGTCCAAATGGCGGGCTGGTTTAACAAAGAAATTAACTCGCTCGAAGACATCAAAGGCCTGAAAATGCGCATCCCAGGCTTGGGCGGAGAAGTCTTCAAAAAACTCGGCGGCATTCCTGTTTTACTTCCCGGCGGCGAACTGTTCACCGCCCTGCAAACTGGCACCATCGATGCAACAGAATGGGTCGGCCCTTACAACGATTTGGGCTTCGGTTTATACAAAGCCGCCAAATACTATTATTATCCCGGTTGGCACGAACCCGGCTCCATGCTGGAGTTCACCATCAATAAAGACAAGTTCAACAGCCTTCCCGAAGACCTACAAGCCATCATTACGCACGCCGCACGCGCCGTTAATCAAAATATGCTCGACGAATATACCGCCCGCAATAACGCCGCACTAAAAACACTCGTCGAAGAACACAAAGTAGAATTGCGAAAGCTGCCAGATGATGTACTAAGAAAACTACACGATACATCCGACGAAGTAGCGAAAGAAGCCGCTGCATCCGATGCGATGACACAAAGAGTGTATGATTCAGCGTTTCAATTTATGGAAAATGTGAAGGCTTATCACCGTATTTCTGAGCATGCTTATTATAATGCGAGAGAATTGTAGACTACGATATATTAAGCAGCCTACGTAACTATTCAGTTCACGCCAAAATTCGCGCATAACGGCGTTAAGAAATGATTATTTAACCATATAAACTCACATTTCTTGCCTTGTTCTGCTCAAATTTGAACGCT
>JAESUE010000013.1 GCA_016763235.1 Pseudomonadales bacterium | reverse complement strand
GTCACTGATAACAACACGTCTGCATCAATTTGACCGGAGGTATCACCTTTGTGGGGTGCATAATAGCCAGGGTGAATACCGCCCGCCGCTAACCAGTAGCGAAGTTCGTGGTTATGTGTAGAAACCGGAAATACCATTCCCATTTTGAAAGGCTTGCCAGCATTTTTATAACTTTCAACAACTGGTTTCAGTGCGTCCGCCTTAATGGGATGAACCGGTTTCCCATCAGCTCGCTTAGGAATATTCGGTTTCATTTTTTTCCAGATCTCGTTGGAAACGGTAATTGCATTACCGTTAAGGTCCATCGAAAATGGTGTTACGATATGTGCTTTAGTACCAAAACCCATAGTCGCGGCTATAGGCTGACCAGCAAGCATGTGCGCGCCATCAAGGCGTCCGTCAATAACACCGTCCAAAAGAACTTTCCAGTTAGCCTGGGCTTCAATCGTGACGTACAGGCCTTCATCTTCGAAGTACCCATTTTCATATGCGATGGCGATAGGAGCCATATCGGTTAGTTTGATAAAACCAAATTTTAATTCTTCTTTTTCGGGAAACCCTACGCTCTCTTTTGACTGCACAACTGTACTCAGGCCGATACTAACCGCTGCGACGGCGACTGCTAATTTAAATGGCTTTAACCACATTTTGTAAAACCCTCTAATTTTTGTAAAAAAAAACGCCCATTAACCAACCCGCTAAAAGTTCAGCGATTGCTTAATGAGCGTCTTTGCTCTTGTGGGTTTGGACAGCTTCGTTGCTACCAACCCGTAAATTCGTTACTTATCTGTCTCCGTTGACAGTAAGTGATGTCGAAACGTTCACGTTAACCAATGCAGGCTACGTGCCAACTTTATAACCCCACTAATAACCGTACAACCGGCTCAAATATACGCCATTTATTTCATTTCATTGACTCAGTAGTTTCTAGTTTGGTGCGCGTATTTATATTCATGCACCATATCCGTTCGAAATTCACGGTTGATCCAGCATCTCGAACACATCGATAATATTTTCAGCCACAAGCGATAGCGTTACACCCTTATCCATCGCCATTTTTCGTAGCTGTTGGTAGGCCTGTGGCTCGCTAATACCCTTTTTTTCCATCAGCAGACCTTTGGCTCGTTCAAGTAACTTACGGTCCGCAAGCTTAGATTTTGTATCTTCAAGCTCGATTCTCATCCCGTTGAATTCATTAAAGCGTGCCATAGCAATTTCAATAATCGACCGAAAGCGCTGGGGTTGAATATTGTCAACTATATAGGCGCTAACGCCCGCTTTGACCGCGCTCTGAATCATTTTTGGTGCATTTTTCTCAGCGAATACCACTACAGGGCGCGGTGCTTGCTGATTCAACTGCGACAGGTTTTCCAGCGTAAGCTCATCGGGAAGATCGACACCGATCACCAACAGATCAGGAGAGTAATGCCTTACTTGCTCAACCAAGTTTTGCGCATCGGTCAGTTTTCCTATTACGTTGTAGCCATATTCAATCAGCGTTCTGCGTAGCAATGAAGCGCGAGATGAATCCGCATCGATAAGAAGAATCGACACTTTATCATCTTGCGTCTTACCCTGTTCAAGCCGTTGTTTTTTTGTGTCCAACACTGCGCATGACTCCTACTGCCTATATTATCGTCAAAATTCGACGGCCTCTTTAATCTTAAAATGGAACCTGCGGAACCGGTCCACACAAAATCGCAGAGAGCAACGAATTACCCAAAAGACATATAGAGCAAGAATTTAGCCAATTATCAAATCACCAAGAGCCAACAAGAGCGGGTGGCAGAGATAGCACAGAAAACCTCAGTTAGTTTTTAATCAGGAAGACTAGCAAACTGGGTTTCAGCCAAAGATCATGATTCCAAATCAAGCAGCCATTTTTTTCGATGCAGCCCACCACCATGCCCCACCAATTTACCATCCACACCAATCACCCAGTGACAGGAAATAATAATTACAACCCGGTTTGTAACTACTCAGCGAACCCTGTAACTGTTCAGATTGCGTTCAAATTTGAGCAGAACAAGGCGAAAAATGTAAGTTTATACGTATAAATGATCATTTTTTAACACCGTTATGCACGAATTTGAGCGTGAGCTGAGTAGTTACCCCGGTTTTTGCCATGAGCTGTAGCTACGGCACGAACAGCCTTGGGATGACCGATCGCTATCGCCTACTGTTTGTAGTTTCGGGGGGGGGTATCTGGCTCGGTGAAGCGAACTATATTTACATCTGTCCGCGATGATCGGTCTTGTGCAAAAATAAATGCTACCCTGAACCGAATGGCACTTACTTAAGCTTTTTTTGGTGACCATATTTTCTAACATTTTCTCTCGCTTGCTCGCGAGGCTTCATTAATAACGGCATCGGTTTCGGTCGCCGCTTTACGGCCCTGGGTTCTATTCGACCAGGACGTTTACCTATTCGCCGCTGAGCCATAAGAGTAAATAACAACTCATCACTCACATCCGCATCGATTGTTCTTTGTTGGCACCATGACAACCATAACTGCAAAGAATGTTTAAAACTAAGCTGCCTGGGTAGTATATCTGCCAATAAGGCGGACTGAGCCATCAATAAGCGAATTAAATTGTACGCCAGAAAATAGACCCAAATTTCCTTTTCATTCATCTCAGGAGTATGACAACTCAGCGTCTCCATACCCATAGTGGTTTTTATATTTCTGAAATCTACTTCGATTTGCCAGCGCTGTTTATACAGTGCCTTAAGTTCTTCTGAGGGTGTTACCTTTGGGTTTAACATCGTGGTGATGAGCGTCTTACCCCCAACATGTAATTCTCGAATACTCAAACTATTGGGTTCGGAATCATGCTCTTCCTGTGTCATCCAACCGGGTTTTATCTTTGGTTTTATTAGCTCTATCACATGGTCTTTGAAGCCCAGCCGCTTACCCTTGCGGTAATCGGTGACACGCTTACGCGCACCCATTTGTTCGAATAGTACATCGGCCCCTTTATCGAGTAATGCGGCTAACAAAAAGTAGGTGCCAAAAAATGCATCACCTAAAACACAATCGCCTGTTTGAAAAGTTTCCAGCACATTGCGGAGTAAGCTTTGTTCGTCAGAGCCCTTGCCGCTAAATGGCCCTATAGATGCATTTAAGATAGCGCCGCTCGATAAACAGATGACAGCTAACACGCGACACAGGGGGAAACCCAGCCCAGGTTTTTGCCCTCCTTGCTGAGGATACTTAGATTGGTTTGCTGCAGTATCCGGCATGCTGACACTGGTTCCATCAATTAAACGTACACGCCGACCATGCCATCGCCACTGATCAAGCACCTGGTCGTCAATCAGTTGGCCCGAGCGACAAGCTAATCCGGATATCATTGGCAAAGGCAAACGCTGTCTTGCTCGGCAATAACCGCCTGTAGAGGTGCTGATAGTAGGGCGATCACTAATCGAACGTTTTATCGCGGAATCGTTCACGGCCCTCTGGCAAGAGCGATCTTCGCTCAGGGCTTGAGCCAAAAACATGGAGAGGGTTTCTGTCGGTGGAAACTGTCGCTCTCGATGCTCTGGTAGAAGTTCTTCCACTGTCGATAGTAATTCGGGGCCGGTCAGCAGATTAAAAAATTTATAGGAGTCGCTATTTTTTGCGTATTTTTGAATTCTTTGTTGTTGGTGGCACGCAAGTTTGTTATTACTACTCATGAAGGTGGGCTCTCAATGATGGCTATTTGTTTCGTCGCAATCAGCTTATCATTGATCCTGCCTTTTCTTTTGCCTTTTCATTGAGTTACGCTTAAGTAAGCGCCATTATATGGTACAATTCTGCCTTACCGTAGCAACCCACCTTAGCACTGGCTTTTTAAATGAAATTAAATGATATCCTCAATAAAACCTGTGTCATTGGGCTGACTTATTTTGACGGAGACAACAGAGTACTCAAGCAGTCAATGCTTGCCGGCACTGTCACTTCAGCAGATGAAGAAAATGGAATAACCGTTAGACTGGTAAAGAAAAACCCAAAAGACGAAGACAGTCACTTCATTTTACCTACATCTCTCGCCCCTTGGTTCACCGCACCCAAAGGCACCTACAGAGACCAGAATAGCAGCGTATTAATTGCAGACCCTGCTTTCCTCGTTACCTGGGATATATTCCGCACCCAAGAGAAAAAACCTGATGGCGACCACGAATGGTGGAACTGGGTAGCAAGAACCACTCCGCCATCGGTAGGCTAACAAGTTCACAAAAACCGTAGCTTATGGGCATAATACTTTGGCCAAAAGGGAAAATTCCACGAAATTAAACCCGAGAGTTATGTCGAAAATAGAACGGTTCACGCGCGAAGCAGTAAATCAGTTTGTGCCGCAGCTACTACGAGGCATGAAGAGAATTTATAACAGGCATTGCACATGCTAGACCTGCCCTATTTTTTGGCATCCGCTAGCAGAAGTAACGAATATTACAAAAAACAGTCGCCATATTAGACGAGAAATATCAATGAGAATTTTAGGTGTTGAGCTGGCAGGTAATGATGCCATTATTTGTTTACTTCAATTAGACAGAGAACAGTTTTTAGTGCCCGATTGTAGAGTACGAAAATTCACTTTGCCGAAAAAATACACCCGCGAAGATCTCCAGAGCTTTCAGTTTACATTTACCAAGCTGGCGGAAGACTACGGCGTTGATAAGGTCGCAATAAAGGAGCGTATGCCCAAGGGAAAATTTGCCGGTAGTGCTGTTGGCTTTAAGCTAGAGTCTGCGATTCAATTAATCGCAGAGCTAGATGTCATTATAATTTCGCCAACGGAAATTAAAGCTGCATTGTCGGAAAACCCTTTTCCTGTTCCTTTTTCAAGCACAGGCTTAAAGGTATTTCAAGAAACTGCATTTACAGTGGCTTATGTTGCACAGATATTGAAATAATTCTCGCTGTCTTTGCGAAATCGTTTCTTCCCCCCTAAGTAAGCACACCGTTATTCGCCATGATAAAAACATTGTTCATCGCCCACCAAGCAGGAGAAAAACTTCGGCAAGTTGATTCTATCGAGGTGGTGACTGGTGCTGGTATTGTCGGTGATCGAAATTTCAAAAAATCTACTTGGCCGGGGCAAAATATAACGTTTATTGCGATGGAAGCCATCGAGGCGTTTAATCGTGATCACTGCCAAACAATTACACCCGGTGCAACGCGGCGCAATGTCATAACAAAAGGTGTCGATTTAAACTCTCTTGTTGGGAAAATGTTTTTCATAGGCGCAGTGAGGTTTAGGGGTGTAGAACTCTGTGAACCCTGCAAAGCATTAGGTGATCAACTTGCGAATGAAAGCATTTCAAATAGCGATGTAGTGAAAGCACTTATAAATAGAGGCGGTTTACGCGCCGATATATGCAGTGATGGTGAATTATCTACCGGCATGCCTTTTATTATTGATCAAAAAACCTTATGAACACGAAAACAGCAGACCCAAAAAAAAAATCGTAGCGAACTGGGTTGAAACAGTGGTCGTCAGTTTGAACCTGTGCCCCTTTGCAAAGCAAGAAATTGTTAAAAATCGCTTACGCTATTCGCTTTCCGATGCAGAAGATTTCGATGCGCTGATTAGCAGTTTGAAGTCAGAATTATTACTGCTTATTTCCGACGATACGATTGAGACAAGCTTATTAATTCACCCTAAAGTGGGGCAGGATTTTTTCGAATACAATCAATTTCTCGATACTGCCAATGAACTGCTAATTCAGATGGCATTAGAGGGAATAATTCAAATCGCTAGTTTTCACCCCGATTATCAATTCGCAGGCACCGAGCCTGAGGATGCTGAAAACTATACGAATAAATCACCCTACCCCATGCTGCATTTAATTCGAGAAGAGAGCTTAGAGAAAGCGATTTCAAATTATCCAGATTCTGATTTAATCCCTGAAAATAACATTAAAAAAGTGAACAATTTAGGGCGAAAAAAAATGGCGACATTACTACAGGCTTGCTTTGTTAAAGCTTAGATACGCAAGTTTCGGAGTTCAAAATGGCACGCGCTATCCCGCAGGTTGGGTACGCTCCGTGAGTTTCTTCGGCTATATTTTATAAGCATGAACTTCGAGACTTGCGTTAGATAGAATAAAATATTTATACGCTTTAACCTTATGGGCTTTAGCGCCGAACCCGCCACTTGGCTATTCACCGGTATCAACAGTAATTAAGCGGCAACGCTCATTTCGAAATTGTTGGGTTTCACTTCGTTCTACCCAACCTACAGGGTGTGCGCTCCGTGAGTTTATAGCTATAAATGATCATTTTTTAACGCCGTTATGCGCGAGTTTCGGCGTAAGCTGAATAGTGACTAAGCATCAAGCATCTTTTTGACCCGTTCAAGGTCTAACTCTCTTCCACATACCTGCATACGAATACCATCTTGCTCGTAGTCCTCTTTAAGAACACGCATATTCCCACGGATTTCACCGATGACACCTTTTGTGGTGTAAGGAATAAACAGCTCCTCTTCCTGCATATCGCCCTCTGAGAACTTTATGATGCGCTCATGCAAGGCGGCAATGTCTGCGGGATTACGCGACGACATCATCATGGCATCAGGGAATTCCTCCAGCAGACTTTTTTTCTGCTCGTCGTTAAGTTGGTCTGATTTATTAAGCAACAGTAATTTTGGAATACCCTCCACGCCAATTTCGTCCAACACCTCGTTCACCACTTGCAACTGAGAGCGAAAGCCAGGGTCAGCGGCATCGACAACGTATAGCAGCAAGGAAGCATCGTGCGCTTCATCGAGCGTCGAATGAAAGGATGCCACCAAGTCGTGAGGTAACTTCTTAATAAAGCCCACTGTGTCAGAGACCAAAATGCGCGGGCCAGTTTCTGGCTGCAAGGCGCGCACGGTGGTATCCAGAGTGGCAAACAGTTTATCTTCTACCAAAACGCCACTACCGGTAAGCTGCCGCATAGTGGAAGACTTACCCGCATTGGTATAACCCACCAGCGCCACGCTAAATTGCGCCGAGCGTTGGGAGCGTCGGCCTTTCATTTCTACCTGCACATCGTCGAGTTCACGCCGAAGCTCGGATAATCGATCGCGCACTTTTCGTCGATCAAGCTCTAAAGACGTCTCCCCTGCTCCGCGTCCCATTTGGCGCTCACTATTGCTACCGCCAGATTCCCGCAGCCGTGGGACCAAATAATTCAAACGCGCAATCTCAACTTGCAGCCGCGCCGTTCGGGTGCGCGCATGTCGGCTGAAAATCTCAATAATCACACCGGTGCGATCTAACACCTCAACACCCAGCCCATCGCCCACATTGCGTATCTGCGAGGGGCTTAATTCACAATCGAACACCACCACATCGGCCAACTCAAGCGGTGCTTCCCCCGATAGGGGCTCGATGGTTTCGTCGAGGCCATCATCAGAGGCATCGCCATCGTAACCCTCCACCCCCTGGTTATCGGTAAGCTGCGCTAGCTCTTGCAACTTACCTGCGCCAACAACCGTAAGCCGCCTCGTGGAAGATTGCCGCTGCGACTGGGTTCCCACCACGCGAAAACCCAAGGTGGTACCAGCCGTTTAAGCTCATCGAGAGACTCTTGCGCCTCAGCACCTTTAAACGTCGGGGTATGAATGGAAACAAGTAAGGCGCGATTAAGCGCCGGGCTTTTCGTGGGCTGCATTACAAACCTCTGTTAAATATGGTGTTGGCGTATATATTACCGAGAAACATCCGCTTTTAGACGCTTATGCTGAAATAATTGTTTTTGGGTTTTCGCCATATTTATTTTCATCGGGGTCACTGTCTAAACAGAAAAAAACAATAAGAACAATGGGGCCAACGATGGGGATAAACCCTATAAGTAACCACCAGCCGCTACGATTGGTATCATGGAGCCTTCTAATTCCCACGCCAAAATAAGGAAGAAGGACAGCCAGCATATAAATTGTACTTATAATCCCTGTGCCGGTTTCGACGTTAAAAGTACCTATTGCCGCATCTATCGATACAAACAGAATAAGAGCAATCAGATTAAAAAGAAGAAAATACCAATACTCTTTTCTTTGTGATCGACCACTAAAGACCGCATATTTCTTTAATACTTCTATATACCAATTCATAATATTTCCATACCTTAAAAGGAGCACCAACTAAAAACCCAAGCTTTCTATTTTACACGTTTGCTACTGATCTGGCTTCACCCCATAAACCCCACTGATTATTGCCCTCTAGCATGGAGGTTAGCGTATCAAGCAATGGGCCGGTTAACACCTTATTCATTCAAATAAAACTCTGCCATATCGCCCAACTTCGCTTTCACTTCTTTCCAATGCGGCATCACCTGTGTGAGCAAACGCCAGAATTTTTCGCTGTGGTTATGTTCTGCAATATGGCAAAGCTCATGCAATATCACGTAATCAATACATTCTTTTGATGCTTTCACCAAATGAGGGTTAAGC
>JAESUE010000145.1 GCA_016763235.1 Pseudomonadales bacterium | reverse complement strand
TAGAGAAATATAAAATTGGTAGCTGCAAGCTGATACGGTATGTTGCTAAAAAACTAATTTTAATGCTTCTAACAGGCAGCTGAAGAAGCATCCATCGGTGTAAAATGGCGTTGAAATATTTTTTAAAACAGCCGGAATATTTCATGGGATGAACTGTGCTTGTTTACTGCGCTTAAATGGTGCTTTCTAGTGATGCGACATTGAATGTGCAGTACTTAAAATACGCTTTTTGCGGAAGGTTAACTCCCACTCGCTCCCCCCAAGTTCCCGCCAAAGGTGAGCGGAGCGTATGCCAGCAAATAATAGGGCGCAAAGTTTCTCCTTTTGTACTGGGGTCATAAGTAGAGATGGGCGGCCACGTACGATGATGCGATGCTTTGACATTCCAGCAGTATCCACATATAAGCTTCCAAGTTTTGAAATAACGGCGCGGCTTGTCACTGAGCCGAAAAGGTCGCTATGACGCTTATGATGTTCAATTCTGGTTTTAATTATTGAATGGAGTTCGTGGCGGCGTGATATTATTTTTTCAACGCGAATAAGTGCTTTGGAGTATTTTAGCCAGCGTGCTGCATATTTATCTTGCGAGTTGCTTAAGGCAATTTGTAAAGCGCAGACACCAAGTTCAGCTTGGCATTCAGCATCAAAAACTTCTGAGACAGATTGAGGGTTCGTTTGAAAAATACTATTGATGGATTCTGTAAAACTTTGTTCTGGCACTTCACCCGTTGTTGAAAGAGAATCTACTAAATTTGCGGCCTGAAATATCCCAGCCAGAGCGAGTGTTTTGTCATGCTGTTTTTTGTCTATCATGATGAACCATCACCTTGAGGCCTGCTAAGATATTGGGCCTCTCATCGCCTATTTATTATAGGCGATGTTGGTTTGATGGCTGCGTTATTCAGAGTCATTATATTTCTTTTTGTAACGAGCCTGTACTGGATGGATTACTGGGTTGTTTCTATGACGCCTCCACCGAGGCAGATCTCTCCATCGTAAAATACTACGTATTGACCTGGCGTTATTGCGCGTTGCTGCACACTGAAGTCAACGTGATAGGTGCCACTGCCAGAGATGTTTAAAATACACGCTTGGTCTGGCTGGCGATAACGGGTTTTGGCGAAACAGTGATAGGGAAGCTTGGGTTCCTGCTCTGATACCCACTCAATTTTGCTGCAGGTGAGGGACTGCGTGAACAGCATCGGGTGATTATTCCCTTGGGCAACGATGAGCTGATTAGTATCCAAATTTTTGCCTACAACGTACCAAGGTGATTCGCCATGTCGGCTTAAACCACCGATGCCAATGCCTTGTCTTTGACCGAGGGTGTAGAACATTAGCCCCCGATGTTTACCAATGTGTTCTCCTTTATCACTGACGATATCACCGGGTTGCGCGGGAATATAACGTTCCAGAAAATCATTAAAACGACGCTCTCCAATAAAGCAGATGCCAGTGCTGTCTTTTTTATCATGATTGATGAAGCCGAGATCACCGGCAATTTTACGTACTTCAGGTTTCTCTAGGGCGCCAATGGGAAACAGTGTTTTTGCTATTTGTCGTCCACCAACAGCATGAAGAAAGTAAGTTTGATCCTTGTTGTTATCAACAGCCTTTAACAATTTGGCAATATCTGTATCGTTTGATCGCTGCGCATAATGACCGGTAGCGATATAGTCAGCGCCAAGCTCTATAGCGTAATCAAGGAAGGCTTTGAACTTGATTTCCTTATTGCAGAGGATGTCGGGGTTGGGGGTGCGGCCAGCTTTATATTCGGCAATAAAATGTTCAAATACATTGTCCCAGTATTCTGCGGCAAAATTGGCCGTATGCAGAGGTATGCCCAGTTGCTTACAAACACTCTCGGCATCTTTGAGGTCAGCAATGGCAGTACAATATTCGGTTCCGTCATCCTCGTCCCAGTTTTTCATGAACAAGCCTTCTACTTTGTAACCCTGTTGAAGTAGAAGGTATGCGGCAACGGAGGAATCTACACCGCCGGACATGCCGACAATTACATGTTTTTGAGTCATAAAAATGCTCTTATTCGAAGTGCTCATCAATGGTGCTTAGCGGGAAGCGTTGGCCTGCACAGAAATCTTCGGCACATTTTAATACAATGGGGCTGCGTAATGACGATTTATGGTTTTTTATTTCTTCAAAGGTCATCCAGTGGGTGCGAATAATGTCTTTGTCCAACTGGTATTCTGAGTCAAAGTGCAGTGCCTCAGTAATAAATGTAGTGCGGTAAAAGGTCATGGTTTTACAGCGTGTGGTGTAGGTGTAAAGCCCCAATAACTCGGTGGGCTTTACTGTCCAGCCAGTTTCCTCCAGAGTTTCGCGGATGGCTGCGTTAACCAGGGTCTCATTGGCTTCAACATGCCCTGCAGGTTGGTTAAGAACCTTTTTGTTGTTAATGAACTCTTCCACTAGTAGGAACTTTTCATCGCGTTTAACAATGGTGGCAACGGTTACATGGGGAGTCCAGGGCATAATATATCGGCTTTCTAGGTTTATAGTGGGCGAAGTCGCTCTGCGAATGTTAATGTTACGCTATTTCAAACGATTACGGAGTGGGTATGTCGAAATTAAGCCATCTGGATGAAAGTGGCGCGGCGTCTATGGTGGATGTGACGGATAAATGCGTAACAGCACGCGAAGCCGTAGCGCAAGCTGAGCTACGGATGTCGCCAGAGACGTTGGCACTGGCGCTGTCTGAAAACAACAAAAAAGGGGATGTGCTTTCGGTTGCCAGAATCGCGGGTATTCAGGCCGCCAAGAAAACGCATGACCTGATCCCTCTGTGTCATCCACTCATGCTGACATCCATTAAGGTTGAGTTTGATGTGAATCAAAAAGCGGGCCGGCTTCTTATTACGACTCGCTGCAAACTTTCGGGACAAACTGGCGTCGAGATGGAGGCATTAACCGCTGCCTCGGTTGCAGCCCTTACTGTTTACGATATGTGTAAAGCGGTGGATAAAGGAATCATTATTGGTGATATCAAGCTGGTGGAAAAACGTGGTGGAAAAAGTGGCCACTGGAAAGCGTGATTTGAATAATTGGATATAACGAATAGAAAAGAGGTGATGGGTGAAAATTAAAATCTGTTATTTTGCCAAAATAAGGGAGCAGCTCGGCGTATCTGATGAACTCTTGGTGCTTCCTGATGGCTGCGATAATTTAGACGGTATTTTTAACCATCTTCGAGAGCGCGGTGACCCTTGGCAGCAGGTTTTTTCCGGCGATAAAAAAATCCTAAGGGCTGTAAATCATGAGGTTGTTAGCGATAATTGTACGATAAATGATGGTGATGAAGTGGCTTTTTTTCCTCCAGTGACAGGGGGTTAGGGCTATGATTCACATACAGCATGAAGATTTTGATGTAGGGGCTGAAATTGAAAACCTGCGTTGCATGGGGTCTCATATAGGGGCTATTGTGTCTTTTGTTGGAACGGTTCGAGAGTTTAGTGATCACGGCGCGTTGCTTGCCTTAGAGCTGGAGCATTATCCTCAAATGACCCAAAAGAGTCTTGCGTTGATTGCCGCAGAAGCAAAATCTCGCTGGGAAGTTGAAGGAATAAAAATTATTCATAGAGTAGGGCGTTTGCTGCCTACGGATCGTATTGTATTTGTAGGCGTTGCTGGGCGGCATCGCAGTGAGGCATTTTTGGCGTGTGAGTTTGTTATTGATGCCCTTAAAACCCAAGCGCCATTTTGGAAAAAAGAGTGTTT
>JAESUE010000144.1 GCA_016763235.1 Pseudomonadales bacterium | reverse complement strand
TCAAGTGACAAAGCTCATTTCGAAATTGTTGGGTTTCACTTCGTTCTACCCAACCTACATCGACTATCCCCGCAGATCTGAACTCCGAAACTTGAGTTATAAACTCACATTTCTTTCCTTGTTCTGCTCAAATTTGAGCGTGAACTAAATAGTTCCGAAATAACATTCACCATAAATCATATGGCGGCACAGCAATTGCTGCACTAGATTTAAAGCAGAGGAAATTGCAATGAACTGTCAAATTATTGGCTCTTACAAACATCCCATGAAACTTCTCACTGAATTTTCCAATCGTGCCGCATTAACAATGCATGCAGCTTTAACGACCCAACTTCTGGTGATATAAAATGAGAATAGGACATTTTTATTCGATTCGTACCCTGATTCGTCTTATTTTGGTAACGGTTGTATCTGCCGGATTCACATCACACTCTTTTGCAGATACAGCAAGTCAGCAAATTAATAAGGTCATAGTCGATGCCGTTAATGATAAGCTCGCGGGGCTTTTTCAAAACACCCAGATACGAACAAATATTAAGGTAAACCGATTAGACGCCCGCCTTAAACTAGCGCCATGCGGCAGCGATGTAAGCGTTTCACTTCCACCGATGCAGCGATTTAATAGACGCACCAGTGCAAAAGTCAGGTGTACATCCCCCACACCTTGGGCAGTACAGGTACCGGTATCCATCAGGGCTTATATGGTTGTTGCAGTTGCCAGCAACCAGTTACTACGCGGGCATCGCATTTCTCCAAACGATATTTCATTAGCAGAAATGGATATCGAAAAATTAAAGTATGGCTACTTTACGAAACCGGAGCCCATCCTGGGTATGCAGCTTAAACGCAGCCTGACTATTAACGCCCCCTTTACGCCAAAATTATTACGCTTTCCCATTGTTATTCAGCGCGGGGAGCACGTCACCATATCTGCTCAAGCCTCAGCATTAAGTGTCAAAACGAATGGCATTGCCTTAGGGAGCGGCACTGTAGGAGAGAAGATCCCGATTAGGAATACAAAGTCTCAACGAATAGTCGAAGGAAGAATTATTTCGGCAGGCCATGTTGCGGTGAATATGTAGTTAAATCACACTGATAGTGCGATTTATAAAAAGCGACTACGACCCTTGGTCTATACTTGATAATAGGTAAAAATTTTAAATCTTTTTCTAAAGTTTAGGTAGAACTTGCCGATAGAGGTAGTAGAAACCGCATAAAGAAGGTTCTTTAGTCACTATTTAACGAACCCTGTAACTGTTCAAATTTGAGCGAGAGCTAAAGCGAGAGCTGGATAATTACGTTCTTTATTGCTTCAAGGCACACTATTAGTCAGGTATTTAACCATGGCCATTGATTTTAACCATACGCCGTCAAATAAAAACTTCGCGAGCAACCGCGCCCAAGAAAAGGCTCAGGTTCAGCCACGTGCAGAGGGCAGCACTAAAACCCCAAGCCCAACACAGAACGAGTCTACAAGAGCTGCCTCGGTATCTGTATCAATTAGCTCCGAGGCAAAATCCTTGGAGCGTTTGGAAAGTCGTGTATCAAAATCATCTGCCTTTGATAAAGAAAAAGTTGCGTCCATTAAGAGCGCAATCGAGGAAGGACGGTACAGCATTAATCCGGAAAAACTAGCAGAAAAAATCATTGAGCATGAATTGGACTTTGACAGGAAATAACGATTCTTTTCATAACACCGCCACTGGTTAAACTTTTTAAAACACTACGCAATAGCTTACGCATTCTTTAACCTTCACCACCTTCCCTCTTCCGGTCTAAATCTTGCTGCTTATCGATTAGTTTCAATCTATTGACGCTCTCATCCACAGCTATTTTTAACGGTAATGCCCCATGGAAACAGAATCAGTACACGCACAGGAAATAAAACAAGTAAGCGAACAGCTCAATACTGGCATTAAGCTCTTTCAAAGTTTGAAGGCAGCTCTTGAGAATGAACGGCATAACCTTGAAAACCGGGACTACGACTCTTTTCAAGCTGACGCAGTGGAAAAAGAATCATGTCTCGAAAGCATCAGTCAGCATGAAGATACGTTTAACCATCTATTAGAAACTCTGCATATCGACCTCGGCGATAAGACGATTGACCGCTTAATTGAGCGATATTCACCGAGTAAAGACACCTCATTCTCAGAAGATGCCAAGCTCTACCGCGCACGCCTTAGTGAGTGCGATGACCTAAACACAATCAATGGCCGTATTATTCAACGCTCCCAAGTTAACGCCAACCAGCTGCTCAACTTAATAAAGGGCGCTGTCAAACAAAATGAAACCTATACACGAAGCGGAAAAACCAAAAGCAACGGCGGAACACACCCTATTGCAAAAGCATAATATCGAAACTAGGGGCTAGAAGTGTGAAAGACCTCAGCGAACTTTGGCTGAATAATTACAATAGTGTAAGCATAAAAAAAGGGCCATTACTGGCCCTTTTTTTAACGTCTAAAAGTAACAACTTAGCAAACCGTTACAGCTAAAATAATATTTTAATCCTCAACAGCTTCTTCTGTTTCAAGAAGTGTGTCCAGCTCTGCTACAGTCATACTTTTCTCGTACGCCTCTTTATACTGTTCTTTAAGAAAACGCTTGTATAACTTACCGGTATCTAGGCGAGGCAAGCTATCTGCAAAGTCCATCGCTCTAGGCAGTTTAAACTTTGCCAAACGCTCTTTAGCAAAATCCAGCAACTCTTCTTTCAATGCATCACTGCGCTCCACACCCAGCTTTAGCTGTACAACCGCCTGCACGGACTCCCCAAAGTCTTCATTTGGAATGCCAAAAACCGCAACATCTTCCACTTTGTCATGGAGAATCAAGGTTTTTTCTACTTCCGCAGGGTAAATATTAACGCCACCTGAGATAATCAGATCCGAATCTCTGTCACAGAGGTAAAGCCAGCCATCTTCATCCAGGTAACCCACATCACCAACTGTAAATAACCCACCTGGCGCACGGTTTTTATCCGTTTTGGCTTTATCTTTGTAATACTCAAATTCACCAATCATGGATGACATAAAAACACTTCCTGCTTCGTTTGCAGGCAGTTCATTTTTATCTTCATCAAGGATTTTAATCTGGCTTCCAGGCCAAGCTTGGCCGACTGTGCCGGGTTTTTCTAACCACGCTGCAGACTTACAAATCGCCCCGCCGCCTTCCGTTGCACCGTAGTATTCCACCAGAACTGGCCCCCACCAATCAATAACTGCTTTCTTTTTATCAATCGCAATTGGGGCTGCACCGTGAATGATGCAATCTAAACTCGAAAGGTCATGTTTTTGTTTTACGTCTTCTGGGAGGTTCAGGCAGCGATAAAACATGGTTGGAACCATGTGGCTAACGGTAACCTTATATTTTTCAATTAATTCAAGGCATTCTTCAGCATCCCACTTTTCTACCAACACCAAGGTATGCCCCATATGAAGACCGCCTGCAGCAAAACCACCTGGCGCAGCGTGATATAAAGGCCCCGTTACCATGTGTACGCCTTCGTGAGCTTTTAGGTCAAATAAGGCCCCCATCAAAGTGGACATCATTGCAGTAGCGTCAGGGTCATTATCTTCCAGTGGTCGACGCACACCTTTAGGACGCCCAGTAGTTCCAGAGGTATAAAGCATTAGCTGACCAGCGAGACGATTTTCTGGCAATGCCCCTGATTGCCCCTCAAATAACTCCGCGTAAGGCTTGAAACCTTCTATTTCTCCAACGCTGTAACACCTGGAAAGGTCGTAACCCAGCTCATCGATCGCTTTTTTAGCCGCATCGCCAAACTTCTCACCCACCACGAGCACTTCAGCGCCGCAGTTATCAAGAATATAGGCAATCTCTGGGCCGGTCAGGTGATAATTAATAGGGGTGATATACACGCCAATTTGCTGGGAAGCCAAAAATACTTCAAGGTATTCAGGCACATTGGACATAATCATGGCAACCGCGCCACCTTTTTTCAGCCCTAATGCCCGCAAGCCATGAGAAATTTGATTCACTCTCTCAAAAAGCTGCACAAATGTTTGCTCTTCCCCAGAGGCTGAGATAACAGCGGTTCTTTCAGGGGTTTCTTGCGCGATGCTCCAAAAACCTACAGAAGCCATATAGTTCTCCTTAAATCCTGAGTTATTTTTATTGTTTATTCAGCCCCACCTTTTATATTTTGGTGGTGACTGTTTTTACTTACGTCTTTTGTAACGACTCAGCTCACGCTCAAGCTCGTGCATAGCAGCGTTCGCTGAGTTGAGTCGTGACCGTCTCTTTTATTATAAAACGCGCCAATGAGCTTACCCATTGACGCAGAGAAACAATCTAATCTTCTCTTTGCAGCATGTGCATAACACAAATTGAGCCAGCACCCATCATGTGAACCATGCCATTTCTAGCACCTTCCACCTGACGTTTACCCGGCTCACCACGTAGCTGAACTGTGGCATCCCATACCTGCGCAAGGCCAGTTGGCCCACCAGGATGGCCGCGAGCCGTTAACCCACCATCTGGAGAGAAAGGAATCCGACCGCCGATGGAGGTCGCACCTTCTTCAACAAGACGATCGCCTTCGCCTTCGGCACAAAAACCCATCAACTCATAGTACATAAGTTCTTCGATGGGGAATGCGTCATGAACGTGTACAAAACTGACATCATCAGGACCAATTCCGGCTTGCTCATAAAGAGCGTTAGTCGTACGAGTCGTTAAATCTGCAGGTCCAACCACGGCACCCATGAAGATATGCCCAGGAGTATAATGCTCAGACATGGATTGTGAAGCGGTAACCTTAACAAGTGGGCGACCATTAGCTAAACGCTCAGCAACCGCTTTGGTTGCAACAATAGCGCTCGCAGCACCACCGCCCGCCGCACATGCCATTTTACTGGTGTGAGGGTAAGCAACAGGCTTGGATGCCAAAATTTCTTCAGGCGTCACTTCGTGGTCTGCTCGACGTTGTGCATAAGGATTATGCCGTGCGTGATTCCAGTTTTTAGCCGCAATCTTAGCGAAAGTTTCTACCGTAGTGCCTCTCTCGTGCATGCGGCGTGTTGCCCACATTGCAAAGAACCCAGCGGGTAAAATAATGGAGTTGATTTTTGGGTCTTCACCTGACATCGACTTCATCATGCCCAGGCCCATTTTCATCATGTCGTCAAAGCCTACGGCCATGGCGATTTCACAATCTCCTGAACGAACCGCACGCACTGCTTCACGAAATGCTGAAGAACCCGTTGCTGAGGCATTCTCCACATGAGTAACAGAGGCGTTATTCAAGCCTAAATCTTTTGCGAAGCCAATGCCTTCGAGCATGTCCC
>JAESUE010000143.1 GCA_016763235.1 Pseudomonadales bacterium | reverse complement strand
GGGTTTCATCCACCCACACAGATATATTCTTACCCACCCGCCACGCTTCGGTAATAACGCCAATGGCCGTACCGACTCCCGCCGTGGCAAGACTGCCAGCATTGCAGTGGGTAAGAATACGATCGTTAACATCTACGAGGGCAGCGCCATGATGTGCCATGCCATCACAAAGCGCCTGATCTTGCTCAAAAAGCGCTTCTGCACAGGCAATAGTGGTATCCCGCCAGTTTTCCTGTTTTAACGCTTCTGCCATACGATCCATACAAAACATCAGATTCACTGCCGTAGGGCGTGCTTGCCGTAGCCTGGCGACACTTTCCAACAAGTTACTTTGTGAATACTCCAGCTCAAGCAGATGTGCCACCAATAGCGCTGCACCAATGCCGATTAATGGCGCGCCGCGAATCTGCAGAGATTGAATCATCGCCTCCATCGCTGCCACCGTATTACACTCCATCCAGACTTCCTGGTGAGGCAGAAGGTGTTGATCTAATACAAGCAGTTGGCCACTTTCATAACGTAAAGCGCTTGAGGTAAGTTTTTTCATCGTATTTATTCAATCTTCGAAAGTGGTTTGTATGGGATAATGCTCATTCAACTGATTAATTTAGCGTCATTGCATGTAACTACTCAGCGAATTCTATAACGGTTCAAATTTGAGCAGAATAGTTATCACTGGATTACCATATCGAGAGAAACATTTGAGCACAGACGCACAGCCATTACTGAGTATTCTCAAGCACTACCATCAGTGGCTAGAGCACCTACTGCTTTGCCAGCAGGAAGCCCTTATCGAGCAACGCTTTGAATTGGCGAACCAGATTCTTAGCCACCACCAAGCGCTATTATTTGCACATATTCAGTTAGAAAACAGCCTGCTGCTACCCTTGCATGAAAAAGTATCTAAACCACGCTGGGCAAGTTCTTTATACCAGTTGGAGCATGACAAAATACTCACTCTTTTATCGCGCGCCCAAGAAAAGTTATTCGCAGCACAACAAGATAGCAAGCGCTCCCAACGACGCTTGGCTATAGAGTTGCTGGATTACCAGCGCACTCTGAAGGGTGTATTGGATCACCATGAACAAAGGGAAGAGCAGGGGCTTATACCAGAACTGTTATCTATTATTAGTCCAGCAGAAGAAAACGTGCTGGCAAAGCAGCTTGAGACACAATGGCAACGAGACTTTAGCGCAAGGGAAAGAACCCTAGAGCCTCTTCTTGCTCAGCTTGGTTTGCACTTTCGCTCATAAACCACAAAGCTATAATCATACGCATTCGGCGGCTCTGCAGAAAAATCTTCTCTGGCAAGTTGCGTCCAGTCATCGGCATTGTATTTAGGAAAATAAGCATCCCCTTCTACTGCCTGATGCACCTTTGTCAGATACATTCTATCCACCTCTGGCAGCATCAAACCGTAAATCTCGGCACCACCAATCACCACGACTTCTTCCCCCCCGTCAATTAACAGAAGGCTTTCGGCACAGGTTTTGGCACTTTGTAAATCATGAACAATATGGCAACTGGGGTACGTATAGGTTTCATCACGGGTGATGATAATATGCGGCCTTCCTGGTAAGGGTTTACCCAAGGACTCGAAGGTTTTACGCCCCATAATCAGAGGCTTACCCATAGTCACCCGTTTAAAGTACTTCAGGTCTTCCGGCAAATACCAAGGCAGCTTATTGTTTCGCCCGATCACGCAGTTTTGCGCCATCGCTGCAATAAGGGAAAGTCTCATAATGGATTCCTCGGGCGGTTTTATACCGCTACCGGTGCAGAAATATGGGGGTGATGCTCGTAGTCTTCCAAAGCAAAATCTTCAAAGGTGAAATCAAAAATAGAAGACTGCTCACCCCTTATTTTCATTGTGGGCAGTGGATGAGGGCTTCGTGCTAGCTGAACCTCAGTCTGCTCAAGATGATTAAGATAAAGGTGTGCATCACCGAAGGTATGAATAAAATCACCCGGCTGCAAGCCTGTGACCTTGGCCATCATCATGGTAAGGAGGGCGTAAGAGGCGATATTAAAAGGCACACCAAGAAAAATATCAGCACTGCGCTGGTAAAGCTGGCATGACAGTTTGCCCTCTGACACATAAAATTGAAACAGGGTGTGGCAAGGTGGTAAGGCCATGTTTTCCACATCGGCCACATTCCAGGCGCTCACGATGAGTCGCCTGCTGTCTGGATTAGTTCTAATGGCGTGTTCCAACTGTTTAATCTGGTCAATCTTCTCGCCGTTCGCGCTGGGCCAGGAGCGCCACTGGTGGCCATATACTGGGCCTAATTCACCGCTCTCATCTGCCCAGTCATCCCAAATACGCACACCATTTTCTTTTAAATAGCGAATATTGGTGTCACCCTGCAAAAACCATAACAGCTCATGAATCACTGATTTTAAATGGATTTTCTTGGTGGTCACCAGCGGAAACCCGTCGCTCAAATCAAAACGCATTTGATGACCAAATAAGCTGACAGTACCCGTGCCGGTACGGTCATCCTTGCGAACACCTTTGTCTTTCACTAGACGCATCAAGTCCAAATATTGCTTCATTTTGCGCTGTCCTTTTTTTCTTGAAAATAAGCCCAAGCCATAATCAATATGCCTGCCAGTATCATCGGCGTACTAAGTGCCTGTCCCATGGTTAACCAATTAAACGCCACGTAATTTAAATGCGCATCTGGCTGACGGAAAAACTCCACAAAAAAACGGAAACACCCATACCCAATTAACCACAAGCCCGATACCGCAGAGCGTGGCCTTGGTTTCGCGCTGTACCAAAACACGATGATAAAAAGCAGCAAACCTTCGAGCAGCATTTGATACAGCTGGGACGGGTGGCGCGGCTGTTGATCCACATGAGGAAAAACCATTGCCCAAGGAATATCGGCCCTTGCAACCCGACCCCATAGCTCCCCACCGATAAAATTACCCATGCGACCAGCCGCTAAACCCAAGGGTACGATAGGTGCCACAAAATCCAACACATCAAGGGGGTGCTTACCTTCTTTGCGGCTAAAAAATAACAACGCAGCAACAACGCCCAGTAGGCCACCATGAAAAGACATTCCGCCTTCCCACACTTTAAATAACCACAGCGGCTCTTCGAGGAAACGATCAAAGTGATAAAAAATCACATAACCCAAACGGCCACCCAGCACCACGCCCATCGCACCGTAAAAAATCAGATCACTAATTTGATCGTTATTCCAGGCACCTTTCATCGATTTTGCCCGATACCTTGCCACAGCCCATGCTAGGGTAAAAGCCAACAGATACATCAGGCCATACCAGTGTATTTTCACGGGGCCAAGCTCTAAAGCGATTGGGTTAATATCTGGATAAACCAGCATGGTGTACTCCTAACGTAATTATTTTATCGGGCTTCACTAAAATGCTGCACCCACTAAACGCAGCCCTATAACAAACAACAACAAGGCAAAGATTTTTTTCAAGGTGTTTGCCGATACCTGATGCGCCAAACGTGCGCCGAAAATCGCGAATAAAGTGCTGCTTAACACAATACCCAAGAAAGCCGGCAAATAAATATAACCAATGCTCAGCGCAGGCAGCTGAGTTTGCCCCCAGCCCGTCGCCATAAAACCCACGCTACCTGCTACGGCAATGGGTAAACCGCAAGCTGCAGAGGTAGCGACGGCTTGCTGCGCCGGTACGCTGAAACGCGTAAGCAAAGGCACCGTCACCGAACCACCACCTATGCCGAACAATGCGGAAATAGAACCGATGACTCCCCCCGAGATAAACATGCCCTTAACACCAGGGAGTGGCCGCAGGGCCTGAGATTTTAACCCAAAACCCATTTGTGCCGCGACGACCAAGGCAAATATGCCGATCAACAACTGTAGCCATGGGCCTTGAATAAAATCAGCGAGCACCGCTCCCAGCAAAGAGCCAATAACAATACCGACAACCAGCTGTTTAAACACCGACCACTGCACCGCACCGTGCGCATGATGCGTGCGTATCGAGCTGATCGAGGTCATCACTATCGTCGCAAGGGAGGTTCCCACTGCCATATGGGTCAATACTTCTGGCGCAAACCCTTGTTGCTGAAACAGGTAAACAAGAACGGGGACAATAACCAGACCACCGCCAACGCCTAACAGCCCAGCAAGAGTCCCCGCCACGCTGCCAAGTAGAATGTAGTATAAGAACGCCATATTATCTCAAAAATAAAAAAAGGCTAATTATGGGCAAATCATCGATAAAAGGCGATAGCTTATATCCTGCGATATTTTGTCGAAGACCTCATTTAGAGTAATATAGTCGCATGTGTCTTATTCTTTTTTCCTACAAAAGCCATCGCGATTTCCCGCTGATTATGCTCGCCAATCGCGACGAGATGTATTCCCGCCCCACTCGGCCACTTCACTGGTGGGGTGACGAGGCAAGCATTCTTGCAGGCAAAGATGAGCAGGAAGGTGGCACATGGCTAGGCGTTACAGAAACAGGCCGTTTCGCAGCCTTAACCAATTTCCGCGAAACAGGATTACGCCTGGGAGTAAAATCCCGTGGCCACCTTACCACTGCATTTTTATCTGGCAATCAAAGCCCCCAGCAGTTTCTTCAAGATGTAGACCGTACTCACCAACTGTACAATGGCTTCAACCTTCTCGTCGGAGATAAGCAGGGGCTCTATTATTATTCCAACAGAGAACGTCGAATCCGCGAGCTGACACCTGGTTTCTATGGCCTAAGCAACCACTTGCTGAACAGTCCTTGGCCTAAAGTCACCGATGGCTTGGCAGAGCTTAAAACACGCACCGAGCACGAACCAGATCCCGCATCTCTTTTCGCTTTATTGCGTAATGACACATCGTCAGATGATGCAAGGCTGCCCAATACGGGAGTTGGCCTCAGTGCAGAAAGGATGCTTTCGCCGCTGTTTATTAAAAGCAACGTATACGGCACCCGCTCCAGCTGCCTTGTTATGCTGAACAAACAAGGCCGATTACGCTTTATTGAACGGCGTTATGCAGAAGAAGGCATTAAAGCAGGAGATAGTGAATTTTCTTTTAATTTCAGCGCGTAGTGGCCAATAATAAACCACCACCTACTTACCCGCTCGAATTAAGCCCCCCAAGCCTTCTTCATCTAGCTTCATCCCCATATAGCTTTGCACCATGGCGGCATTATCTAATGTGAGCACATGCTCCAGCCACTCTTTGGTTTGGGCATAATTAAGCTGGCGCAGCGCCCACTTTACTTTTAACAAACTGCTGGCGCTCATGCTGAGGCTGTCGTAACCCATAGCGCTAAGCAATGCCGCTCCGGCTGGGTCACCGGCCATTTCACCGCAAACACTGACGGTTTTTCCCACTTCATGACAAGCCTTTACGATGTCTGTAAGCGCACGTATCACTGCGGGATGAAAAGACTGGTAAAGCCCTGCTACGCGGGGATTATTCCTATCTACCGCCAGCATGTATTGCGTTAAGTCATTACTGCCAACCGAGACAAAATCCACCATTGAGGCAATCTCACGCGCTTGGTATACCGCACCCGGCACTTCTATCATTGCACCAATCTGCGGCATCAGCACCGTGTAGCCCTCATCTTGCAGCTCCATCCATGCTCGGTGAATCAAATAACAGGCCTCTTCTATTTCAAGAATGCTCGAGATCATGGGCAACAGAATACGCAGGTTATTTAAACCTGCACTGGCTTTAAGCATGGCTCGAATCTGGGCCAGAAAAATTTCTGGGTGATCGAGCGATATTCGGATTCCTCGCCATCCCAAGAAAGGATTTTCCTCAGAAATAGGAAAATAAGGCAACGATTTATCACCCCCAATGTCGAGCGTCCGCATGGTCACAGGCAGGGGGGAAAAAGCTTCTAGCTGTTTTCGATAAATGGCCTGTTGCTCGTCTTCACTCGGAAACCTATCTCTGGCCATAAAAGGAATTTCGGTTCGATAAAGCCCCACCCCCTCAGCGCCACGACCCTGAGAGCGCACTACGTCGGCCATCAGGCCGGTGTTCACCCACAAGGAGACACTATGGCCATCGGTCATTTCACAGGGCAGATCCCGGCAGGCTTCAAAACCTTGGACGAGCTGCTGTTCTTCGAGCAATATTTCACTGTAATGTTGTCGAATAGGCTCAGGCGCATTGAGAATAACCTGCCCCTGGTAACCGTCAACAATTAGATTTTTCCCTTCCAGCTTGCCAAGATGCGCATGAGAGGCACCCACCACGGTGGGAATTCCCAATGCTCTTGCCACGATGGCCATATGTGAGTTGCTTGACCCCGTTACCGAAACAAT
>JAESUE010000142.1 GCA_016763235.1 Pseudomonadales bacterium | reverse complement strand
TTTTGTTTGCTGCCATGAATAAGTACTTCGGCAAACATGTTCGGTTTTAATTCTCCTGATTTATTAATAAAGCGCATGCGTACTTTTACGGTACGGTTTTTTTCATTCACAATGGGATAAATATAATCCACAACGCCACGCCAAGTGCTACCTGGTAAATAATTGAGTGTCATGGTGACAGGCGCGCCAGCTTGAACCAATGGCGCTTGACGTTCAAATACTTCCGCCTCTACCCATACTTCATCCAGTGATCCAATGGACATGATGTTTTGCGATGGTTTGATAAAGAACCCTTCCCGTACATTGAGATGATCGACTACCCCGGATATGGGCGCGAAAAATATAATAGTTTGGCTGACACGCTTGCGTTTTTTTAGTTGTTTGATGGCGTATTCAGGTAATTGCAGTGCATTGAGGCGATCTTCAGATGCTTTAATCAGGCGTTTATTGCCTCTTTCCAAAGCGAGTAATAGTTCCTCTTGCGCATTAACCAGGGTTGGTGAATAAAGAGAATAAAGAGCTTGGCCAGCATTTACTTTTTCACCGGAAGATTTTATGTATAACGTTTCTATCCAACCCTCGGTACGAGGATGAATGTGAATTAAAGTTTCTTCGTTGTAGCCGACATAACCCACGGTTTTAATGTTGTTGACTAGAGGTTTGCGTTCGATTAGGGCTGTTCGCACGCCGAGGTTATTAATGACTTCTGGCGATATTTTTACCGTACCTGCGCTGGTCTCTTCGTTATACACAGGAACCAAATCCATGCCCATTGGTGATTTCCCAGGCTTGTCGCGCCGATAGTTGGCATCCATGGGGGCAACCCAGTAGCGAGGTGTTTTTCCTTTACTGCTCGTGGACGTTTGATTGTCAGGTTGATTTTTCGGCGAGAAATCTAACCATACAGTTAAGCCGCTTCCGATAAAAACCCCGAGGATTAAAAACAAAATTGAGCGAGTTGTTTTATTCATGACCATCTTCCGTGAGTTTTTTGTCATTGCCTGCGAAAAAATACGCTAACTGGGCAATGGTTTCTTGCTTATCGACATTGATAGCGAGGTAATCAATGCGTGCATTAAGTTCGGCGATACGGGATCGCATTACCTCAGAAAAATCGCCGACATCATTGGTGTAGGCGTTTAACGAGGCTTCGCTTTGTTCTCGCATTTGTGGCAGTAGGCGATTTTTATAGAGCTGTTGGCGCTCTACGAGGCGCAATAACTGTGCATCGGCGGCCTCAAAGTCGGCGTAAAGTTTTCTTAATAATAACCACTTGCGGGTTTTTACATATTCGCCATTGGATGCCGCTGCTTTTATTTCCTGATCTTGCCGATTGGCGGTAAATATTGGCAGATCAAAACCTATCCTGAGGAGACGAAATCAGTGCGCTCGATACCGTTCGGTGCATCGTCTCGATAGCCGTAAGTCGCATTAAGCCCAAATTGTGGCTTGTACTGTTGCTCTGCCAGTTCTATTTCAGCTTGGCTGGCACTGATGTATTTCTCCAGTGCCAAAACGGCAGGATGGATTAGTAATATTTCATAGGCATTGGTGGCTGTTTTGGTTTTGCTTCGCTCTAGAGAGGGTAGCTTTCGGTCGAGATGAGGTGTAAAGGGTCTGACCATAGAGTCTGTATGGGTACGATCAACAAGGCTGTGTTTGTCGGCAAGCCATTGGAATAACCTGGCAAGGCCCATTTCTTGTTGCTGCTTTAGACGTGTTGCGCGGTCATCAAGGCGGGTTAATTCCAGCTGGGCGCGAACCACGTCTTGTTGCCGGGTTCTTCCCACGGTACTGGTATATTTGGATTGAGCAATGTCCACCAACTGTTCAAATAAAGGTCGATTTTCTACGATAAGAAACAGGGACTCCTGGGCTTTATAGGTATCCAGCCACGACTGGCTTACCTGTAGAGCCAATTGCGCTCGGCGATTATTGCGTTGGTGTGGAAGCGCTTGAGCGAGCTCGGTGAACCTTTGTTTCTTTAAAACTCGGCTATTGCCTCTTGGTAACATCTGGCTGATACCCAGTTTCAACTGGGTCATGGGCTCTTGCTTAAACTCAAAGCTATCGCTCGCCAGATTGGTTATTCCTAGGTTGATTTTCGGGTCGGGCAGGCTGTCCGCAGCGACTGCTTTTGCCATCAGCCCTTTTTGTTTATGGAGGCTTCCCACAAGCCAAGGGTCACTGTTGAGTGCCGTGTGAATGGCATTGCTGAGCGATAAAGAGGGGCTAGATGAACCTTCGCCGGATAAGGCAGGGGTGGCAAGTAAGGCGCTAATAAAAATGGCGCGGCAGATAAGGTGGTTCGCCATGTGCCATCCTGTGTATGAAGCAGGGGCGCGGATGTTGCTAAGCATGTTCTTCTCACATCGTTGAAAGGCTTTTTGTTGGAGCACCGCTAGCTTGCAGCGGAATAAACTACGCTTGCGAGAGAGGGAGAATAGGCGGGCGATATAGAGGGAGCGGTGCGCGTTTGATGGAGTTGGTATAAAGGGGGGGATGAAGCTTGTTGCGGGGAGACGCGGCGAGGGTTTCGAATGAGTGGGCCAGATAAATCGTACTGCAATGGTGCGTAGAGCACGGGCTGTCGTCGTTACAACAGCTCGTTGCGCTATCGGGTGATTCCTTTGTCTGGTAAACAGAGTGTTCGTTTACAGGCTTTTGCCTCGTTTGCGAATGGGCTTGGTGTTCGCCGTGTAAGCTAAAAGCGGATGACCTTGGGCTTGCCTGCTCTTCTATCGTGCACGACCATGATGCGCCAATAAACTGACCTAACAGTACGGCTAGTAAAAAATAAAGGGTCATACGCTTACGAATTAGACGATTCATGGGGAATGTGTTGTTGGCAAAATCCTAGGTTATGTAATAGAGAAGCCCTTAAGCTCATTCTGGGGCGAGTTTTCTTGAATTGCAAGTGAAGATCCTTGCAATCTGAACTCTTACAGGGATCTTTACTTTAAATGGGTCGTGTTTATTTGAGTTGTTACAGCACAATGTAAATCTATTCTTAGTTGATATATACCCATAGCAATAGTGACTTCGGCCTTATTAGCACGCCTATTTTCCCTCAGGCTTTGTTGCTCCATCTTGCTAGTGAAAAAATAGACGCACTTCAACACTACTATCCATAACGCTAGAAGTAGTGCTTAGCGTCTTTATATGAAAAAAAGGGGATGTATTCTGGAAGTAAGCGGTGCTGATGTTAAATATTGCATTGGTCTTTATTGCGATCGATCATAATAAATGCGTAAATGCGTAAATGCGTAAATGCGTAAATGCGAGCGTTCTTATGCGTAGAAAATATTAAAACAGCATTGCAAGATTTGTTTTCTAGTGGCGGTAAAACTCTGTTACAAAAAAGTCACGAAAGACACAATAAAGAAACGCTTTTCCGCTAGAAATTAAAGCTCACTGGGCTATAAATATTGGACTGTATCTGTAAGCAAGTAGGAGAATAAGGTAATGGCAAACTACGGTGGTTCAATTAGTCCTGAAGAATCAAAGAATAGTTTTTTTTCTTATGAGGGAGAAGACAGCAATAATATTTCTGCGAAAGATGATGTGCGCAAAAAACTGAATGATGATATAGATGAATTCCTAAAGGCTGGTGGTCTCATTGAGGCAGTCGGTATGGGTATTACGAGTGATCCTCCAAAAAAGCCAGAGTCAAATTATGGTCGCCGCCCAATCTGATTTGTTGATTAAATATTTATGGTGTCAATTATTTAACGTTATTGTTGAGAAAAATATTTATAGGTGATGCAAGCAAATATCATGAATAGCTTGTGGTAATTGAGAAAATGTTTGAACCTCCTTTTCTGGCCCGGATTTTTCGGGCCATTTTTTTCTTAAGGTGTTAAACCATATGGTGTTAATCCCGAGCGACTGAGCCGTAAGGACGTCATGCTCAGGGTGGTCACCAATATGAATGCATTGCGCTGGTTTTATGCCGGTATCTTCGAGAAGTAAGCGAAACATCTTCGGGTTTGGTTTTGCTGCACCCACTATTTCTGCGGAATAAAAATGGTCAATGTGGGCTGTTAGTCCGGTCGCATTGATGTCCGCATTGCCATTTGTAAGCGCGGCAATTTGGAAGTTTGTTCTTAATTGTTTGATAGTGCTGAGAGCACCTTCAAAATAGTTTACCTGGTTGCGTATTTTAAAAAATACATCAAATGCAGATTCGGCATATTTTAAGGCTTGGTTTTCTGTGGCAGAATTTTCTTGAAATAATCGATAAAGAATTTCTTTTCGGATGAATGTCAGATTGTGAAGTTGCTCAGGGAAATCGTTAGAGACTTCTTTTCTTAATTCCAAGTAGCGCCCGCTGAGTGCTTCTTTAGCAATAAGGGGGTGGTGCTTTTCGAGCCAGTCATGCAAGGCCTGCTGTGCTGCGGCAACCGCTTGTTGGCCATGCCAGAGCGTGTCGTCGAGATCAAAACTAATTAGCTTGATCGGGCTTTCAGAAAAGTTGGGTTTCATTTTTTCGGTGAACCCCGAAAGTTTGGAGGATGATTTTTATGACGATCCGGAAAGAGCCAAAGCATTTGCAAGGGAGCCACCTACCATGTTTCCGATGTACTCAGCGAACAAGGTGCCAAGTTTGGGGTGGAAACGGTTTTTATCGACACTGCCAAGAGCGATAAACCCATGTAGGTTTTTTTCCTTTATAGGGATAACGATGGCGGAGTGAATGTTTTTATACTCATTGGGGAATAAAAATTGATACTCCTGTTCTCTTAAGTGGCCACAGAAAACATGCTTGATACCCATAAGTCCTGGTGCTTGTTTTTGGGCTGTTTCAGACGCAATCGTTTGAAGGAAGTCACCCTCTTGCACTGCAGGTTTATCAAATAAAATCAGGCTATAACACTCGGCGTTAAAATCTTCCGCAAGCGACTGCCTAAGTTTATTGACCTGTTCGGTGAAATCAAAACCTTTGTTGAGAAGTAATGATAACTTGCGGGTTTTTTCAAAAAGCTGGTCGTTATTACGGGCATTTTCTAGAAGTTCAGCAATGCGATGGCGTAGGTGTTCATTGTGCTCGCGGAGCTGAGTAACTTGGCGCTCTATTAAAGAGCTTGCGCCTTGCGCGTTATGGGGCACGTTAAGGGCCGACAGTGAGTCTGGGTGTTGTTCAAAAAAATCCCTGTTTTCTAACAGGTAGGCGGTGACCTCTTCTGAGCTGAGGGTTTTCTTATTACTCATAGCGTGATGCTTCCTTCGAATACAAATGCAGCCGGGCCGGTCATTAGTACATTGTGATACTGTCTGTTGTGGCTTTTTCGATAGTCTATGCTGAGTGTGCCACCGGGCAGTTCAACCTTTACAGGGCCTTGCAACAAACCTCTTTCGATGCCGATAACTACCGCCGCGCAAGCGCCTGTTCCACAGGCCAATGTTTCCCCCGCGCCGCGTTCAAAAACGCGCAGTTTAATATGGTTGCGATTAACGACTTCCATAAAACCAATATTAGCCTGATTTGGAAAATCGGGGTGCTGACTCAAGCCAGTTCCCATATTTGTTACGTTGGCATCGGCAATATCTGTGACACACAACACGCCGTGGGGGTTGCCCATGGAAACCGCACCGATGCTGACGGTTTGGGTTTCGCTATCGACTTCTAGTGATAGGGGGTAGCTGAGTTGCTGCTGACGCGTTTTAAAGGGGATTTTTTCGGGCCTGAGTTCGGGTTGGCCCATGTTTACCCTCACCTGCCCATCTTCTTCGATGTGCAGCTCTATGGTGGCATTCATGGTTTCAACACGAATATCCTTTTTGTGCGTTAGTTTCTTTTGGCTCACATAAAGGGCGAAGCAGCGCGCGCCGTTACCGCATTGCTCAACTTCACTGCCATCAGCATTAAAAATGCGGTAGCGGAAATCGATATCGGGAAGGCTGGGAGGTTCTACGAGTAAAATCTGGTCACAGCCCACGCCAAAGCGTCGATCTGCAATAAAGCGGATTTGCTCTGTAGAAAGGTGGATATCCTGTGTTACACCGTCCAGTACAACAAAGTCATTACCCAAGCCGTGCATTTTGGTGAATGTTAATACCATTTGTTTTCTTGTTTGTTGGTTTAGGGCTAAGGCAGCAGTGATTCACCGGCTAGCTGTTCCTCTATGGTTTCACGCTTTTTGATCAGGTAGTGTTTGTCTTTATCTACCATGATCTCAGCGGGGCGGTTTCTACTATTGTAGTTGGAACTCATGGTGAAGCCGTAGGCACCAGACGAACGCACTGCGAGCAGGTCGTTGGGTTTGATGGAAAGTTGTCGACCTTTGCCGAGGTAATCACCGGTTTCGCAAACTGGGCCAACGACATCATAGATGGCGCTTTTTCCACCGGAGGACTTTTCAACAGGGATAATAGCTTGCCATGCCTGGTAAAGCGCTGGGCGAAGCAGGTCATTCATTGCCGCATCCACAATGGCGAAATGTCGATCTTCGCCTTCTTTGAGAAACTCTACCCGAGTGACCAGAATGCCTGCATTGGCTGCAATGGCACGGCCTGGTTCCATAATCACTTCGAGGCCTGTGGGGCGAATTTTTTTCAGAACTGCGGCCGCATACTCTGCCGGCTCCGGTGGTACTTCGTCGTCATAACGTTCCCCAAGTCCGCCGCCGATATCAAGGTGCTTGATCTGGATGCCTTCTTTCTTGAGCAACTCATAGAGACTGAGCACACGATCGAGAGCGTCGAGGAAGGGCTGTAGCTGGGTTAGCTGTGAGCCAATATGGCAGTCGATGCCGGCAACGTGAAGGTGCTCGAATGCTTCGGCCTGTTGGTAGGCACCAAGGGCTTGGTCAAAGGAAATACCGAACTTGTTTTCTTTGAGCCCAGTGGAAATATAGGGGTGGGTCTCAGGGTCTACATCGGGATTAATCCGTAGCGAGATTGCCGCCGTGAGCTTAAGCGTTTTGGCGACCGCGTTGATGCGTGCTAACTCGGGAATGGATTCTACATTAAAGCAGTGAATGCCCACTTCCAAGGCACGCTGGATTTCGTGCGCCTGCTTGCCAACGCCGGAAAACACGATCTTGCTGGGGTCGCCGCCAGCGGCTAATACCCGCTCAAGCTCACCAATGGAGACAATATCAAAGCCAGAACCCAAACGGCTTAGCAGATTTAGCACTGCAATATTGGAGTTGGCTTTTACTGCATAACAGATTTTATGGGGGTAATCGCCAAAGGCCTTGTTAAAGGCGTGCCAATGACGCTCAAGGGTGGCGCGAGAATAGATGTAGCAGGGGGTGCCGTAGCGTGCGGCTAATTCTGCAACGGAGCTGTCTTCTGCATAAAGTGAGGATTGCTGGTAGTTAAAGTAGTCCATATGAAAATAATCGAACGTTAAGAAATTTGTGCCGTTAGTTGTTTTCGGCTGCGGTATTTTTTTCTGAGGTATTCTCTGGCCCCGGCATTCTCAGAGGGCCTTTTTGCCCACAAGCGGAGAGGGTCAAAGCACCTATGATTAAAGTGCCTATCAATAGGGAGATAAAGAGCAGCCTGATTTTTAATGCGCGCATCATGCGGAGCCCCTCTACGTCAGAATAAAGCCGCTAAGTATACTCCGAGCCTTGCGTCTGTGCACAACGATCTTTTGAGTCTTGTCATCGGCAGTGCTGCTTACTGTGAAGAATGGGAGAAAAGCGCTTGGTTGAGGGCCTTTTCCAGCTTGAACTTAAATTGAAAATATTGGCTGATAGAGAACACGCTGCCTTGGTTAAGCTTATGTTTTATGCTGGAAAGGTCGAGGTCGGTAATATAGCAGGGGTAGCGCTGTTGGCTATTTCGGTGTTTGAGAATGTGCTGGCTTACGACGTTAAACAGCTCTTTGCCATACTCAACTTGCCTGAAAGCAGTGTTATTGCAGAAAATTGAGAACACCACGTTCCCTTTGGCATCAAGCTCAGCGATGGCTTGAACATTATAATAGCGAGTCCCTTTGGTGTTGTCGGGCGGCATTTTTGTTTCAAGAAAGAGGCGTCGGCTGTTTTCTTTGCCGCAAATTTTGAAAAACTGTATATGTTGATGTTGTTGGACCAGCGCGGGGTCT